>JAYSTT010000405.1:0-2983 GCA_043719495.1 Ferruginibacter sp.
TATCAAAGTCGCCATGGCAACTGCCTTCGAAAATTGGATATTGTTTTTGCTGCAGCAGTTTTCCTTTTTCATCATAAAGCGCCACATAAAAATTTGTACTGCTGTAGGATGTCTCATTCACATTATACAGGTAGGCTTTAAACCAAATCGTTTCTCCAGGCAGGTAAATATCTTTATCAAAATGAACATGCATGGTTTGGAAGGAAATAATAGAATCTGTGGAATTTTTTTCTACAGTTTGGGCCAATACCGAAGAAGGCAAAATAAAGCGCAACATTAAACAGCAGTATGCACAAATTTTCATAAAAACTATTTAATTCATTTTACTCTATTATCTTTTCTACATGAATTAATTTACCCTCATCATTAATGCCTTCTAAAACTATCTTTAATTTTTTACTGAAATCATTATTATAAAAAGTGATGGGCACTTTACGATTGGCAGTATTGGTAAAAATATAGGGCTGCCATAATAAAGTTGTACGGGCATCTGCACCCAATCCGGTATTACTTTGCGAATAATCTGGCGAATAAAATTCTTTAACGGGGGAATAACCTGCAATTTTTACCAGTTTTAAATCAGTGTCTTTGTGGCGGCGGTCAATTAAATCATCTCCTTTTTTAAGATAAATTGATATGGCCGTTTTTATTTTTCCGTCATCATCTCTAACCCCAAGATATGGGTAAATAACTTTTACATAAGCAATATTACTAACCTGTATTATATCCAGCTCCGATATATCAACTACATGTTCGTCAACATAAACTAATGGTAAACTCTTTGTGTTCTCACCCATTACAGGGCCAACAATCTGTTTACCCCCGTTTATATATTTAATTTGCAGCAGGCGGCTTTTATAGCCTAAATAATTATAAATATCAATTGTAGCTTCTGCCATTTCATCGTGCAACAAGTCGTATGCTTCAGTATTTGTACCACCTCTAAACATTCCGGTGGTATATTTTTCTTCCATCTTTAACATGGGGTCATTTTTCCAATTGTTTTTTCCACCGCTTTTTACCACTACAGTTTGCAGCGTTTTATCTTTATTAAATTGCTGATTGGTATTGTAATATTTAAATAGGGGTGCCGTTTGATTAAATTTTACATAACCGGCAGTGTCAGGGAAAAAATAATTACTGTAATTGTTTATCAGCAGGGGTTGCGTATGGGTAAAATTAGATTTGCTGAATGCCATTTGTGTATTTAATAATTTATTTTTATTAAAAGAGTATAACACTTTTGCACTGTCATAAAAAACTAGGCCCGTTTGTTTAATCAACCCTGTTGCATCTGGCTTAACATAGTAAAATTGCTGTGTACTGTCTTTTGTTTTCACAATCAGGTTTACATTTTCTGCTGTATCCAATTTTTGCAAAATTGCTTTATTTACCTGCCCGTAAACACTTAAGTAATTATCGGCAGGATAATTTATAACAGGCATTTTTGCAGCAAGCATATCATCCCAGTTGTACCTGCGCCAGCCATGAGTTAGCATTACCAAATCCAAATTGGCTTTTAGTGAGGCGTCAGTATTATTTGCAAAATAATATGCTGGATTATGTATATAACCTTTTACATCGCCACTTAATAATACCGTATTAATAATACCCGAATTATTTTCTTCATTATTCAATTCAGCATCGGTTATGCTCAGCGACATATTGGATGGTATGGTATCTGCCACTTCAATTTCAATAATATTCTTTCCTCTTTTTGCTGTACTTATTTCTTTATTGGCAATTGTTGTACCGGTGGTAAAATTATTGTTATTGACAAAAGCAATCCGCTCAGCCACGGGCTGCCAGCGGGCATCAAAAACAGTTAACTGCATAGTACCCGTTGGCAAAGCATTTACAGGCACTGTTCCTGTAAATGGTTCATCTGCTGCTACTGCAATATCAGTTTTATAAAATACTTTTTGATACATATACATCAGTATATGCAAACTGTCGCCGGGTAATTTATTTACTATATTAAAAATGATATTGCTTTTTAGCTGAATCAATTTCAGGGAAACCCCATTTTCTTTTGCCTTAGGTAAAAATGTTTGCTGAGTTATTCCTTTTTCATCCACCCATTCAGCATAAAATTTTTCGCCAGCTTGTACTTCCATATCAAACCTGCCCATGCCATCATGTGTGGCTTTTATTGGCATAACCACTTCACCTGTCGCCTGTTTTTTTATAACCGCATTTATTTCAAAGGGTAAGCCGTTATTATAATTAGCTTTAAAGGCAATAGTGTTCCTGGTGCCTTCTATTATATCGCCACCTTCAGGATAAAACTGAAGCGATGTTTTTTTTTTAGGATTAGTATTTTCTGTTTTAGCAGCATTATTTATCAGCCTGATTGCTTTGGTAAATAAGAAGCTGGTATCAAAATTCAGCATCCAGTTAGTATATGCACGGCAAATGAGTTGTTTGCTTTGTAAACTGTCGGGAATTTGAAAATGCCCATCGGCAGTGGCACCAAAAATTGGGCAAAGCTGTTGTTGAATCAGCTTTCCATTTTCATCATATAAAGATGCATAAAAATTAGTACTCCTGGTAGCAGGAACATCTTCTTCAAATAAATAAGCTTTAAACCAGATAGTTTCTCCCGGCAAATAAACTTCCTTGTCAAAATGTATATGAATTTTTTCTTGTGGAAAATTAGCGCCATAAAGATTGATGCTGCTCTCTATTATTTGAGCCTTAAGTTTTGCAGGAATAACAACTGCCAATAAAATACAGCAGGAATAAAAAATTTTGGTTAGGTATGGCATACAGTTAATTAATTTAAATTAAATATACCAATAATACATCAACTAATTCAAAGCATAATCACTAACTTAAAATCATTAACAAACTTTTACTTAAAATTATTTCCTGCCCATGCCCGGCATTCTTCCCATAGGCGTTTTGTTCATTGTTTTCATCATGCCTTTCATTTGTTCAAACTGTTTTAAAAAAGCATTCAGTTCGGGCAAATCTTTTCCTG
>JAYSTT010000406.1:0-2976 GCA_043719495.1 Ferruginibacter sp.
GACAGAATTAGCCAGGATGTTCCTTTTTACAGGGCTTATTTAAAAAATGCTGCACTCTGCGGTACTACCGTAATTAACAATCCCTTTTGGTGGAGCGCCGATGAAAAATTTTTCAATAACTGCCTTGCAACTAAAATTGGAGTGCCGGTTCCTAAAACGGTAATTCTACCCAGCAAAGATTTACCTGCGGATACCTCCGATGAGTCTTTCAGTAATCTTGCATATCCTTTAGATTGGGAAGGTATATTTAAATACATTGGTTTTCCGGCTTACATGAAACCTTTTGCAGGCGGTGGATGGAAAAGTGTTTATCAATTAAACAGTATAGAAGAATTTTTTGAAAAACATGCCGAAACAGAACAATTGGTAATGATGCTGCAGGAAGAAATTAAATTTACTGAATACTACCGTTGCTATTGCATAGGAGGTAAACATGTACGCATCATGCCTTACGAGCCCCGAAATCCACATGCTTTAAGATATGTTGCTGACTTTAAACCAACTCCTGAAAAATATAAAGAGATGGAAGATATTGTACTGCGTATCTGCCGCTATTTAGGCTATGATTTTAATACTGTTGAACTAGCACTTAGGGATGGTGTACCTTACGCTATTGATTTTTGTAATCCTGCACCGGATGCAGAAGTAACCAGTGTGGGACAGGAAAATTTTGATTGGGTGGTGGAGGCTTTAGCAAATTATGCTATTGAAAAAGCAATAGAGAATAAAGACAATACAGATAATTTAACCTGGGGTACTTATATCACTAACAGTTCTGCTAAAAAGAAACTGTATTAATAGATAAACCTAAAATTTAACGGTTCAATAAAAAAGGATATCCTTCCAATACTACATTTTCAATTATCAATTAAAAAATATGGCAAATCTATCCTACAAACATTTTACACTAGGTGTAGAAGAAGAATATATGGTGATTGACCCTGTAACAAGGGAGCTAAAAAGCCATCAGCAAAAAATTGTGCAGGAAGGGCAAAAAATAATTAAAGACAAAGTAAAGGCCGAAATGCACCAGGCTGTTGTGGAAGTTGGTACAGATATTTGTAACGATGTGGATGAAGCTTTTATGGATGTTAGCACATTGCGTAAAACCATTAGCAATATAGCCGGCGATTTGGGTTTATGGGTTGGGGCATCGGGCACACACCCCTTTAGCCATTGGGAAAGCCAGTTAATTACAGAACATGCCCGTTACGATGAAATAGTAAATGAGTTGCAGGAAGCAGCCCGGAGTAATTTAATTTTTGGGCTACACGTACATGTTGGTATGGAAACCAGGGAAATGGCTATTCATATTGCCAACAGTGCAAGATATTTTTTACCTCATATTTATGCTTTAAGCACCAACTCGCCATTTTGGGAAGGAAGGTTAACGGGTTATAAATCTTTTAGAACCAAAGTATTTGATAAATTTCCCAGAACTGGTATCCCTGATTTTTTTGAGAGTATAGAAGCCTATGATAATTATGTAAACCTTTTAATAAAAACAAACTGCATTGATAATGCAAAAAAAATATGGTGGGATTTGAGGGTTCACCCTTTCTTTAATACAGTTGAATTCCGTATTTGCGATATCCCTATGACGGTGCAGGAAACTATTTCAATTGCTGCACTGTTTCAGGGCATTTGTGCCAAGTTATATAAACTCCGTTGCCAGAACCTTAATTTTATGATGTATTCCAGAGCATTATTAAATGAAAACAAATGGCGTGCCGGCCGGTATGGTATTGACGGAAGCCTTATTGATTTTGGCAAAGAAAATGAAGTAAATACAAGGGTATTGTTATATGAATTACTTGATTTTATAGATGATGTAGTGCCCCATTTAGGAAGCCGCCATGCCGTAAACAATGTTCATAAAATAATAGAGCAGGGCACTGGTGCCGACAGGCAGTTAAAAGTATATGAGGAATCCAAAAATTTGATTAATGTGGTGGATTTTATCCACGATAGTTTTCTTGCTGGTTTGTAAATGTTTGGACAGAAAGCATAATCGGGCTATATTTGCAGCCCAAATAAATGGCTCTGTAGCTCAATTGAATAGAGCACTTGACTACGGATCAAGAGGTTTTAGGTTTGAATCCTAACAGGGTCACAAAGAACCCACGCATTGCGTGGGTTTCCTTATTTTACTACTATATTATTCCTAAATAATCGTTTATTTTCCTATTTTTACCTACATTTGTTCTGCTAAAATGGCTACAATTGTTCTGCTAAATCTATTAAAAATGTCCTACTCAATAAAACTCTGTTTAAAGAATTACACCGATAAAAAAGGCTTATCTAAAGTTGAAATCCTTGTTTTGTATAAGAGAATGAAAGTATATGCTCCCACAAAGGTAAAAATTCTACCTGACCAGTTTAATAATTGCAAAATAATTAATCATAAACATAAAGTCAGGCTTAATGCAATTTTGCAAAAACAAATTACCGATATTGAAACAAGAGTTTTAGATGCACTTAGAGAAGGCCAGCCAACAAAAGAGCAATTAAGTACATTAGTAAAAGAGGAAAAAGTAAAAAAATCAGCATTAACAGTCGTTGACTTTATTTCCGATTTGCGTATAAAATTGAAAGCAAAAGTTAGCAATGGTCGCCTTAAACATTATGATGTGATGTCCAATAAATTAGAGGCTTATTATCCTAATTTAAAATTTAAAGACATTTCAGTACAATGGTTAAATGAATTTGAAGCCCATTTACGCGGTAAAGGAATTGAGGTAAACACCTTAAATAGTAACATGTCAATTCTAAGGGCAATTCTTAACCGGGCAGCAGATACAGAACTTATAGACGTAAAACAGTTTGCTAAATAGTCGCCCCTTAAAAACTACTACAATGCACATTTGTACTGCATTTGAGGATAAAAATACTTGATATTATTTGCAGGAAAATAGAACTTTGATTTGAAAACCTTGCAAATTATTTTTATGATTCCCCACAAAAAGAACACCGCAC
>JAYSTT010000407.1:0-17770 GCA_043719495.1 Ferruginibacter sp.
CCTGTCTTCCGTTCTTTTTAATGCAGCCCTTGCTCCTTCAATATTTCCGGTAGATGCCATGGCTTCTGCATCTAATAGAATAATATCGCTCAGGCGAAATAGTACAAGGTTATTATTCATATAGGGGTTCGTTTTTGTATCAGGTTTTTGGTAAACAAAATTGGTATATTTCGTTAGCATATACCCTGCAACATCGCCACCCGAAGCAGGCACATGAGTCCAAACAGTATTATACCGGGCATCAGCATAATCATAAAACCAGTCAACTGTACCATTATCCGGCGAAAGCCAGCATTGGCTTTTTACATCATCTACAAGTGTTCCTTTTACAAAAGTGCTAAAAAAGCCAAATTGTGCCTCGGCCCAGCTACCCCCTCCTGAAAAATTGGGATCACTGGGGTTATATTTCATAGCTATTTCAAAAATGTTTTCATTAGAGGATTGGCCCTTCCAGATATTGGTGTAAGTTGCCATCGGCTCCATCGAGTAACCGCCATTGTTAATTACTTCCTGGCAAGCGGTATGGGCATTTGCATAATCATGTTTCCAGGCATAAATATGTGCCATCAATGCAGTTACCGTTCCTTTATTTGCTCTAACTATTTTGGCAGTATTGCCTCCGGCATAGGCTAAACTTGTTGCGGCTGTTTTTAAATCTTTAATACAACTGTCTAACACTATTCCCTCTGCAGTACGGGCAATGGGTGGAATATTACCATAATCAACATCGTCATAAGTTTTTGAAACATAAACAGGATCGCCCCAAATGCGAATTATATAAAAGTAGGTATAGGCCCTGATAAATAAGGCCTCTGCTATATACTCATTACGAATACTTTCACTTTTAAAAAGTGAAGAAGACATTTTTGGAACGTTTTGCAAAATAAGATTGGCTTGTGCAATTACCCGGTAAAACCTTGACCAGTTTTGTAAACTGTTTTCCAGATAAGGCACATAGGAAAAATTATAAGGTGGATTATTACCTGGTTTAATGGTTTGATAATTCCATTGACCGGCCGCAGGTATGAATACACCTGAAGCCAAATCGCCATTAATAAAATATGATCCATCGGCTCTTAATGAGGCACGCAACTGGCCATACATAGCCAAAGAGGCTTGTTCTACTGCTGATTGAGATGTCCAGAAAGCTGCACCATAAGTTGATGTTATAGGTGCCTCGTATAAATATTTTTTACAGGATGTTGCTGCAAAAATGATGAGTACTAACAGTGGTATTATTATTTTAAAAAAAGAATTTTGCTTTTTCATTTTACTGTTTTTAATTAATTAAAATTGAATATCAACACCTAGTGTAAACCTGGTTGGCGTAGCATACAGCCCACCGGTATATTGCCCCAATTGATCTACCAATTCAGGATTAGGCATAGTTGAATTTTTAATAGTAGCAATATTATCAACAATACAATATGCTTTTGCCCTGCCTATTTTAGCTCTTTTGGTAAGGGCTGCAGGTATCTGGTAACTTAATACCACATTCTTAATTTTAAAATAACTGCCATCTTCATTAAACATACTTGAAATAGGAATAAACTGATAGTAACTTGGCCCAAATGGATTTAAAGAAGGAAAGTCTGCTTTGTAATTGGGGTCTCCTTTTGCTTTTTGTGGTGTCCAGTAATTTAATCCACTTAGGTCGGGCAACCTGTTACTGGCAAAAGAATTTATATTGCTGGAATAACCGCCAACAACATTACTAATCTGGCTCTGAAAGGAAGTATTAATAACATCTCTTTTTAATGTAAATATGCTTAACACACTTAAAGAGAAATTTTTGTAAGTAAAATCATTTACCCATCCGCCGGTATATTTTGGATTAGGGTCGCCAGTTGGAATACGATCGCCATATTGATTACCGTTATCCTCATCGGGCCAAACATCCCCCAGTTTATTCACATCTAACCAAATCGGATCTCCCGGCACCACTTTATGGTTTCCTTTAAAGTAAGTGATTACATTACCGGTTAAGGGATTAAATGGTATTTCGCTTTGATTGTTATACACACCCATATATTTCAATTGAAACATTTGATAAATGGGTTGACCTACAGCAAAAATCCGGCTTGTACCATAATAATCATCTATTACAAATGTGCGGTTGTTATTGGGCAATTTAGCAATAGCATTTTTATTGTAAGAAAGGGTAACTTGCATATTCCACTGGAGTTTACTTTGCCTGTTAAAGTTTTTAGTAGTAAGGGTAACATCCATACCACGGTTACTTACCCACAGATCCTTTGCATTAGACTGAATACTTTGATAACCTGTATAAAAAGGAAGATTAAATCTATAATAATCGTCTTTTGAAATTTTATCGTATACATCAACAGAAAGTCCTATCCTGCTGTTAAAGAACTGTGCATCTACACCAACATTTTTCTGATTGGTCTTTGTCCAGGTTAAATTATTTTTTGTTAACCCGTTATTATAACTGGGTTGAAGAGCAGTACCCCCATTATAAGTACCCGGGATATAGTATGAATTGTATGGGGCGTAAAAATCTTTCGATTGCGTACCTGAAACGCCATAACTGGCCCTGAATTTTAAAAAACTTATAATACCTTTCCCTTTTACTTTATCCATAAATTTTTCATCAGTTACTACCCATCCAGCACCCACTGCCGGGAAATAGCCCCACTTGGTATTATCACCAAAACGGGACGATGCATCGCCACGATAAGAACCATACAACAGGTATTTGCCATCAAAATCGTACTGTGCCTGGCCCAATAAAGAAAACATTGCATCCGCAGCATAACCCGAACTTCCTAACAAATCGGCCTGAGGTACTCCACTTACTACTAGTATATTATTGCTGGGCACATTGTAACCGGCTGTAAAACTACTGGAGGAAATAGACCTGTTAAATTGCTGAGACCCTGTTAATGCAAAATTATGTTCATGATTATTTTTCACTGCTATTTTTTTATTATAATTTAAAGTATTAGAAAAAAAATAGGTTGAATATGTGCCTTTATCTGCTTCTGCATATGAGGGCTGACCAGACCCGGATGCTACAGCTACCTGATCTAAATCGGATGGCAGAAAATAATCCCTGTTATTATTGGAAATATTTGCAGCGCCCTGGAATGTATATCGAAGATTATGCAGAATGGCATAATTTAAAGAAAGTGAAGCAGTATAAAAATCATTTATATTTTTATTTCTCAATCTTCCTGCTAAACCTGTATAATTTGAAGAGTCGAAACCTGTAACCCTATAGAGAGATGATGGTTGGTTAGAACCACTTACGGGTGTATTATCTTCACCATTACTATATTTTTTTCCTCGTTGCCTGTCGCTTTTTGAAAGGGCAACAATGAACTGCCCGTTTAATTTTGAATTAATTTTAAAATCAAAATTTCCCCTGGCACTATAACGTTTAAATCCAAAATTTTCAATAATACCTTTCTCATCAAAGTAGTTCATACTGATACGATAACTTACTGCTTCAGTTCCTGAAGACATTGTAGCATCAACATTTTTAACCGAGCCACTTTTATAAAAAAGGCCCTGCCAATCCTGCGCATTATTAAAATAAGGGTTGTTGTAATCCGTTAATATTTGAGGCAGGTTAACCAATTGGGATGGAGTTGCATATTGGTTAATAATATCCATTTTTTGCTTTCTTTCTGCTGCTCCTGTTACTGTATTTAACAATTGAGGCTGCCTTGTTATACCTCCATATATATTTACTCTGAATTCGGGCTTACTGGAACGGCCTTTTTTTGTTCTAATATATATTACACCATTAGCCCCTCTGGAACCCCAGGCGGCAGTTGCTGCGGCATCTTTTTGCACATCCACACTTTCAATATCATTAATATTAATACCTGCCAAATAGTTAGTACCCGTTGCATCAATACTATTAGAAATATCTTCGGGATTTGTAGGTATACCATCAATTACATACAATGGTCCGCTTAAAGCACTTGCCTGAGCAATATCCGCATTATCTCCAATATTTGTGTTAACTCTGCTGTTACCACGTACCACCACAGTGGGGGCTACCCCAGGCTCACCAGAGCCTATCTGTACATTTAATCCTGCAACTCTTCCCTGTAATAATTGATCAATACTTGGAGAAGGTAAATTTTCAATGTCTTTACTTAACACTGAAGAAATTGCCATTGTGGAACTTCTTTTTGTTTGCCTTTGCACTCCTACAACTACAACCTCCTCCATATTTTTTTTGGATCCGGCTTCATTCATTTTTACTGAAACATTGGTTTGATTTTCTCCAACAGTAATAGTAAAGTTTTCGTAACCAACGTAAGAAACTGTTAGGGTTACTTTGCCATTGGGTACCTTAATTTGAAATTTACCATCAGGTTTTGTAATAGTACTGGCAGTACCATTTTTAACAGATACCGTAGCACCATCAAGAGGTGAATTTTTTTCATCTCTAACAATGCCTGTAAGCTGGCGTTCCTGTGCCATACCCATCACAGAAAAGGTAAGGAAAGCAATTGTTCCGAAAATTCTTTTTAGGAATAGTTCTTTTTTCATTCGGCAGTTTTTTTTTGGTAATTGTTTGTTAATACAGCACTAAGATGCTGATTATTTTCAATAAAAATTTAACTGCAAAAAGCACGCAATGCAATAATGCCTTACGCAAACGTTTGTTTACAGCAATGCAAACGTTTGCGTGAGTTTTAAACAATGATCATTTGTTGCAACTCTTTTAGAAAAAAAATAACCAAATTATATATTTAGTAAAACATCTAAGGGCAATGTCATTAGTTTATTTTCTTAAAAAACCAACGTAAACGTTTTCGTAACAAATCATCAACAGGTTTTTGTAAATTACCTGCATAACATTATTATTTAAACCTTTTTTGAATAGGTAAAAAAGAGATAGCTAAAGGGAAGCAGAGCAATTTAAAATATTGCTGTTGCTTAACAGAAAAGGTGGTTGGTAAAAAATATATCCAAGTTTATTAATCTTCATTTTTTTCATTTTAGCAGGTTGGCAGGTTTAAAAAACCGTCAGTTATAAAACTGGCGGTTTCTCTTTCAGAATAACTAATAAAAATAAACAAACGAAAAATACTATTATATAAAAATGTTTTGATTATTGCAATATTTCATATTTTTTTGAATAGCAGTATCCCTAACTGCAAATTTCAAAATGCGGTGAATATGATTTTTTAAATGAGGATGCAGTTATATTACTAATTTACTTTTAATTGTTTATTTGCATCTGTAACTACAGCTCTAACTTCAGTATTGCCTCCACCATCTAATGTAAGGTTTACAGGTTTATTAGTTTTCCATGCTCCTTTTGTAAAATCCGGTACATCCATACTGCGTGAACGATTTGCTACCGATTTCTCACTCAAAGGTGCCACAGCACTCCACAACGCAGCATCATAAACATCCTGATCGATAGGTAAACCGTTTCGTAAATTATCTATCAAACGCCAATCCATAATAAAATCCATACCACCATGGCCGCCAATATTTTTTGCCAAAGCACCAATATGTTTTACAATGGGCAATGTATATTTTTCTTCCAGTGATTTAAACTCGTCTTCTTTTATCCAGCCTTCGCCAAATGAAATTCTTTTAGGATCGGGCCATTTACTGGCCATTCCTTTAGTGCCGCTAATTAAATGAATCCGTGAATACGGCCTTGGCGATGTAACATCATGCTGTACCATAATGGTTTTCCCTCTTATTGTTTTAATAACGGTGGTATTCATATCGCCCCGGTACTGTTTATCTTTAAACTCATTATAAAAAATATCAGTTGCGGCACGTTCTTTTGCTATAGCTCCCATTATAAAATCGTTGGATGACATGGATACCAGGAAATCCATCTGATCGCCACGGTTAATGTTGAGGCATTGTGCAACAGGCCCTAAGCCATGGGTTGGATACAGATTACCATTACGGCTGGCATTTTCTTTTAAACGCCACATTTCTGCATATCCTTTTTTATCAAAATTCAAATCCCTTAAATCGTGTATGTAGGCACCTTCTGCATGTACCAGTTCTCCAAACATTCCGTTCCTCGTCATATTTAAAGTAAGGAGTTCAAAAAAATCATAGCAACAGTTTTCCAGCATCATGCAATGCTTTTTTGTTTTTTCAGATGTTTCCACCAGTTGCCAGCACTCTTCAATTGTTTTTGCTGCAGGCACTTCGGTTGCAGCATGTTTACCATGCTTCATGGCATACACTGCCATTGGCGTGTGCCAGCTCCATGGTGTGGTAATGTATACCAGGTCAATATCTGGCCGGTTACACAATTCTTTCCAGGCATCTTTACTGCCACTGTATTCTGTTGCTTTTGGTAAGCCTTTCTTTTCTAATATTTTTTGTGCTGATGCAACTCTTTCCGGATACTGATCGCATAAAGCTTTTATTTCTACCCCTTCAATAAACGACATTCTATCAACAGCACCCGGACCACGCATGCCCAATCCAATAATACCAATACGTACTTTATCCATCTTAGGTGCTGCATAACCACTCATATTAAAAGCTCCTGCAACTGGTTTGGAATCTCTTAACAACAAACGGTCCTTTTCGTCGGTAATGACGTTTGCAAATGATGGTGCACCGGTAACAAGAGCACCGGTACCTAAAGTAATATTTCTTAAAAAATTTCTACGATTGTATGACATAAATAATAGCTTTTAAAGTTTAATTGAATTATTTTATAAAAGGAAATTACAGCATTTTATAATCCAACATTTACACAAACGGTTGCATAAGTTTTACAAATGAATATATCCTCATATAGTAAAGTGACAACTGTATTTTAAAGGAGTATAGAAACAATATGTAGTATATGTTTTAATTCTAGTCAATTGACAAATTGCATTTGCAGATTATTTTATTAATCCAATGTATAGCTAGTCAGGATTTGAATAATATCTTCTACAGTTTCTTTGCTCCACCACCCGTTGTCTTTATATTTTTTTAATATTATTTCTGCCAATTCCCTTTTACTATACTGTTTCTTTTTAGCAACTACCGGAGGTTTTATTTTCGATTCATCAATATCAGCAATTTCTATTTTTGTAGCAAACCAGGTTGTGTAATACCTTGGAATGGCGAGGCCCAGTATCATACCCGGTAAACCAGAAAACAATTCAGGGCCTCCCTGGCTAATTATTTCGGGGCAATAAAAAGCCACTACATAAAAATTATCATTAATTATTCCAATAGCCTTTCGGCATTCCCAACCAGCTATCTTACGGGTTTCATTTCCTATTTTCCATTTTACTTTTCTAATGCTATCAGCAAATACAAAATAATCATCCATTAGATTGTATTTCTGTATACTTTGTTGTGTATTTAAATCCATATAAGCAGATTCTTCAGTAACATACATAGAAGCAACAGAACCCTTACGGCCAGGTTGATAAATTGACTGGTTCCAGGAAAAAAGAAGATCGTAATAGGAAATATCAAACTCCGGCAAGCTGGTTTGAAATGGATTATCGCCATTGTTTGAAATGCCAGGCATATGTTTAGTATTTCTCTTAACTTCAAACTCAATTTTGCCACGGGTAATAAAATCCTGAGCAAAGGAAATACCAATAGCTGTAAATAGTAATAGGCAGCATAAAAAAAAGTGTTTCATTATTTTAATTTAGACTTTTAGAAAAATTCCAGCCAATGGTTAATAAAAAATATCTTTTTATAGTGGAACGATCAGTTTCGCTAACATTATAGCCATATATGCTTCTTCTATATCCCGTATTAGTATTTAATACATCATGGGCAGTAAGCTTGATAAAGCCCTTATCATTTTTCAAGAATTTCTTTGCAAGGGAGGCATTCCATCCTATAGTGTTAAAGTTTGAATTAAAAGTGTTGTTTGCCGGTTGAAAATTAAAAGCACAATCAGAAACCAATTCAAATTTTTTGGGCAGGTATTTGGTTACTGTAATAGTATGCGAATGAGAGAGTGTTGAAGGAGTTTTACTTGTTGAAATATTGGATTTACTTTTACTAAGATTTAAGTAGCCGCTGTAACTTACCTGCAACTTATTTTCTGCATTGTAAGAAAGTGTAATAGCAGCAGACCCATAAATGGTTTCGCTTTTTATTATTGCATTATTTAAAATGGAATTATAACCATCGCCACCAAATGAAAGTGATACAGATGGATACAAATGTATTTTTTCATACTGTTTGCCATAGTAAAGGGATCCATAAAAAGCTGGCACACTATTCAGGTTTATAGATTGTGTGGTTGTTTTGTTTTGAGCATCGGTTGTTGTCTTTGATGAAATATTATTTTCAGAATAATTGATGGAATAAGCAGCACTAAAGTTACTTTGCCTGGAAGAATTGTAATTAGCGTAATTAACTGAAGCCGAATGATTAAAGCCTGGCAATAAATTTGGGTTGCCAATTTGTACATACAAGGGGTTACTGCTTTTATACAATGGTTGTAATTGCTCTGCCGATGGCTGAAAAGTTTGCCCTGTATAATTTAAAGAAAAAGAGGAATTCTGCTTTGGCATGAAATTGATATTTAATTGAGGAGCCAGATTTGTATAATTTCTGCTGCTTTTTATATTTTTATTTACCTGATTAAAACCTGTAAAATATATTTTTGTACCAATAGCAATATTTATTTTTTTTATGCCCCAATTTAAAGATGAGCCAACAATATTTGTATTTAGTATAAACTTATAATTATTACTCAGTGTATCTATCCGGGAAGAATATTTTCCATTATCATTTTTGAAAGTACCAAAATTGATTTCTGATACAGTTTTTTTCCATCCATATTCTAAAGCAAGGCTTAGTTTTTTTGAAAGCCTTTCAGATACAGCTAATTTTGCTGCAACCATATTATTTAGCCTGTAATTTTTTTGAAGCTGATCGAGTGTATCAGTTTTTTTAAAACTACCGGTTGCCGGGTTAAAATAGTTATTGTTTGCGTAATTATAGTTATCCTGATTACCCTTATTAAAATCCTGCTGCACCAGAAATGATAAAGTTCTTCCTTCTTTTCTAAATTTTTTTTTGTAGCTTATATTGCTGCCAAATGCACTGCCATTGGATAATTTTTTTATGGCATTACTGCTGTTGTTTACTAAAAACCCTTTTTCGTTTTTAGAAAATAAATCTCTGCTTGAATTTGTTGTAACATTAGAAATATTGCCATTTACTGATACCTTAATTGTAGAAAATGAATCGAGCGGTGCAGTAAAATTACCGCTGGCTTTTTGCATAAAACTGGTACTGCTTTCCTTATTGCCTGATTGAGTAACAAACCCGGTTCCATCAGGCAATAATGTGGTGCTATGGCTGTTAGACCAACCTTCGGCATTAATTTGCTTAATCCTGTAGTTAGTATAAAGTTTTTGTTTACCTTCTTTCCATTTATTGGAATAATGTGCACCTCCATTAAGCACTGCAGGCAGCCCACTACCATTGTAATTTTCACTTTCGTATTCAGTGTTGTTTTCAAGCTTGATAATGCTACTGGTGCCATCATCAATTCTTTCATAATCCTGGCCAACATATTTACTCAGTTCAGCAGTAGCAATCCCTTCCTTTCCGGTTTTAGAAGCTATACCAAAAACTGATACTTTTTTTGCTTTATTAAACAAAGCTACCATTGCTTCGTGATTATAATATTTTTCGCCACTGCTGCATACTGCCAATTTTCCAAAGGCACCGTTTTTTTTATTTTTCTTCAGGGTAAGATTTATTGTCTTTGTTCTTTTACCATCATCAATACCTGTAAAATCTGCTTCATCACTCTTTTTATCAAATACCTGTACTTTATCAACCGCATTTGCATTTAAAAATTCAGTAACTAAACCAGGATCGTCAGAAAAGAATTCATCCCCATCTACTAATATTTTCTTTACTTCTTTTCCCTGGGCTGTTATCTTTCCATCTCTATCTACATAAATACCAGGCAGCCGTTTTAGCAGTTCTGCAACATTGGCACCTTCCCTCACTGCAAAACTATCTGCAGTATATTCTAAAGTATCGCCTCTCATACGTATTGCAAAACCCGACTTTACAATAACCTCTTTTAATAAAACAGCCATGTTAACCATATCTATTTTACCCAGGTTAATTTTTGATGTATCGGTTATAGTTATTTGCTGCAGGTAGTCGGCCATGCGTGGGTAAGAAACCATAAGGGTATATTTGCCCGGAGGAATTTTTTCAATAATAAACATCCCTGATTCGTCAGTTCTAACAGATGTATAAAGTGCAGAATCGGATTGACTTATTAATGCTGCAATTGAATAGTGAAGATTTTTTTTTGCCACCGTATCCCGTATGATTCCGGTGATTAAATTTTTTTGAGCAAAGCCAGACAGGTTTGCTAAGAATGCAATGGAAAATAACAAGAGAATATTTTTTCTGTTAAAAGGTACAAATATTGGCAGATTACTTTTGCTGAAGTTCATTTGATAAATGCTCTTTTTAAAAACCCATAAAAGTGTTTTCTCCATGAGCAAGTGAAGATGTTATAAAAATACGGGATATTACTGGCCCCTATTTAAACAAACGTTTGCACAATGTTTTTAAGGAAAAAATATTCTGAAGAAACCAATGTTTATTTATTCCTTAACAAAGTGCAAAGTCCCAAAAAACTCCGGCAAATGAAAATCAGGTTCGGCAGATTGGATACCTGACCATGCTATAAAATGCGGGGTAGGCAAATTATCGCCGCACTTATAAAAGTTAGCCCTGCATTTTTTCCCTGCATGTGATGTGATGGTATTAAAACAAAATAGATTTTTAGGAATACTTACCGTTAATTCCCAATGAATATCTTTTTCGTGATGGTTATTAATTACAGATTGGTATTTGATCTGGCTAATCAATGCTTGGGGCAATAATTGACGATCATGTTTTGATTGGCCATATCCAACACGGGCTGTACCAATACAATTAAATTCCAAATTGTAATAAGCCGCTTCACCATCAAAACTTATAAAGAACTCCACACAACTATCTTCCCAAACTGCACTGTTAACGGTATTATTTACAGCCCTGATTGATTTTTCAAATACATAAAATTTTAAAAAAATACAATCGTAATCATAAGTCATTGCAAATTCAACAGCAGGACAATAATTGTAATGCCCCCAGGGAACCTGGTTCAATACATTTCTTCTTACATTATCTAACAAAAAAGCCAGTTTATTAATAGGAGTATTTGAATTTATTTTTTTTACTAACGGAACTTCTAAGTTCCTGGTAATATTTAACATCAATTAAAAAATGATTTAAAAAATATATTCTGTCTGTAAATTAATATTTCACTTATTAATGCCTGTCTGTAAAGGGCAACTGTTTTTAAAACTGTTTTAAAAATAATTAACTCAACGAAGAAAAACTTGCGCAAACGATTGTGTGAAACAACGTATTAGTTAAAACGTACATTACACTGCCCATGTAGTATTTTGCAAATTTCTTAACAATAAAAAAAATAAATTTATGATTAAAAAAGTGAACAAGACAAGACAAGTTATACTCATGACTTTTTTATTTGCATTTAGTTTTATCAATGTAAAGGCTCAAATTGGGCAACGTAATTACATTTCTCAATACTCAGTAGAAAGTTTTCCAATAGAAAAAGACGTTTATAGAGTAGCGGGTGCTGACTACTCAAGCCTTCCGCCAGGTTTTAACTTATCCTATACCACACGTAAGATTTCGTGCAGTAATCTTGTTGGTATATGTACATTAATAAAATGTCAGTGTACTCATACAGAAAAACAAGGTGTTTATCAATCTGGCCACCCAATGGCAGGTCAGTTTATATGCCAGCACTTTGGTAGTTGTGGAGCTCCTACTTTATTAAGTAGTTCGGGGGCCAGCTGCAATGCAAGCCCATACCCAGCACCTGAGCCTGAACCATAAATGCACTTAATTACAAAACTACATGGGCATATTTTATTACATTCAATTATAACAATGAAATTTTTAACACAAACAATCTTTATCACATTTATTATTTGCAAAACAAGTATTGCCCAAAATTTTGGCAATTTAAATTTTGTAAACTATGAAACAAAGGCCCCTGATGAGTTAGGCAATATCAAAAAAAGTGGATTTATTAAAATGTGGTTTACTGGCAGCTCAAGTTATTTTCAAAGCTGGGAATTACCTGATAAATTAATAAATAAAGATGGTTCGCAATATAGTAAAATGGATAGTATTAAAAATGCAGAAGTCATCGCAGTTTTTCAACAAAGTTATTTGGAAAAAATGCGAACAACCTATTTATTAACTGAACACAATACTTTTGTAGTTAATTACTATTTAAAAGAAGGGCAACCTTATTATTTTAAGCAGGCACCCTTTAAAAACAGGTTTATTAACGTTGTCAGCATTGCAGATTCTACTAAACAAATACTTGGCAAAACCTGTAAATTAATAATTGGCGATTATTTTACGCCCAATAGTACAGATACAATAAGGCTTAATGTTTGGTACACCGATGAAATTAAAACCGGTTGTTCACCCTTATTTTATATAAAAAATTTAAAGGGTTTAATAATGCAGGTTGAAAGTGACAGGATTAATTTAATAGCTACAGACTTAGAAATGCCCACAAAAACCGTTGGTAATTTCAATTTTGATATACCTGCGTCAGGCTACCATACCCGGCAGGAATATGATGAAGCATATAAGCTGCAAGTTAAAAAGAACTGATACAAAGCAATTTTTTTTCATTCAGCATTTCAAATTGCCTGATATTCTGTATTAAAAATAATTTATTATTTCCTGCTTTATGAAAGTTTTTATTAAATCAATATTAGCCTTCTACATTCTAATAAGTTTTGCATGCGCCCAAAATAATATCCACTTAAATTATATCGAATATAAAACAACGTTTACAGATATGGTTGGCAAATCATATACGCCCTTTAATATAAAAATTTGGTACAACGATACTATCTCTTATAACATGCGATGGTCATTGCCAACATCCATTACGCCGTTAAACAAAGTCGGCCTGCCATATACCAAGCAAGACAGTATAGATAATCGCCAGTATATTGAATCTTTAGCAGAAAGTTTTAATCAACAAAAAAACACTACCCGTTGCATAAATGCTAATAGTAACACCAATATGTATATAGTGGATTATGATATCAATATTGGAAACCCATATTACTACATTAGAAAACCGTATAAAAATTATTTAAGCAATATAGTATTGATAGAAGATACTGCTAAAATGATACTTGGTAAAATATGCAAACTGGCTATTGGTACTTTTACCTACTATAACGACTCCAGTACCGAAACACGAAAAATCTGGTATGCTGCAAATATTAAGGCGCCTTTTGGGCCAGATTATTTTATGAAAAATATACCAGGGCTTGTAATGGAAATAGAAGCAGAAAAATCTCATTATTTTGCTATTGCTATAGATGAAACGGGAAAGACTGCATTTAATTCTGATTTTGATGTTCCTGCAAAATACTATCATTCGCATGATGATTATCTATTGGAATTTGAAAAATACAGGCAGCGCAACCAGCGAATAACAGATAAACAAAAAAAAGAAAAACATTGAATTAATTAAAAGATGACAAAAGGATTATACCATTTTAATATCATACTTTTTCTTTTATTACTTTCTGTTACAGCTAAAGCTCAACTAATTATAAAAGGGCTTATTACTGATAGAAACGGGCAGCCTGTGCCCAATGCTACTGTTATTTTTAAACCGATTGGCGAGGCAAATGCCAATGGGGCAATTACCAAAGCTAATGGTAATTATAGTATTCATATTAAGCCAAACACTGCCGCAACATTATGTGTAAGTTATGTAAGTGCCAGTGATACTTGTATTGCAGTTGCCGGCATATTAAAAGATACCACCATTAATATTGTATTAACCAACAAAAATGTATTATTAAAAAACGTGGTGGTTAAAAGCGAAACCCCCACAAAAATGGATACAACAGGCTTTGCAGTTGATTCTATTAAAAAATTATACCACCGCAATATTGAGGCTTTATTAAATGAAATACCTGGCTTACAATTTATAAATGGTGCATTGCAATACAAAGGCAAAAATGTTACTAAACTTCTTTTTGAAGGCGATAATTTAACAGGAAGTGATTACAAACGTATTATAAAGAATTTATCAACCAACGGTTTGGATTCTATTCAAATTATAGAAAACTATGTAGATAAAACCGAACTGGGTAATTTTTATAAAAAATATGGTGATGAAGTGGTTATCAATTTTACTTTTAAGGGCAAAAAGAAATTGCGTAATTATGGACGGACTTATGCAGGCATTGGTTTACCCGGAGGTGTATATGAGGCAAAGCTTGACGACATTGCATTATTACATAAATTTAAAAGTATAACATTAGCCAATAAAAACAATATGGGTAATACCAATGTCTATTTGTTTAATACTTCAGGTGCTATTATACCAGTTGGTTTTAATACAATAAATGCACTACATCCATTATCAACAGTAGAGCGACAATCTTATGAAATTGCTATTGCAGATATTTCGCCTTATTTCTTAGGTGCAGATAGGATTTACACCAACAAAACCCTTTTTTTAACCAATGATTTTTATAGCCGGGTTTCAAAAAATGCTTTTATAAGGGGCAATATTGGTTACAGCAACGAGCAACTGAAACAAAACATTAACGAAAACAATATTTATTTTGATACCGGTTTTGTAAATACCTACAGCAGGGACAATTCTATGAAAAAAAATGTTCCTGTAAATATTACAACCACGTTAAGCTGGCTTTTAAACCCTACGATACAGTATTCTTCTACATTAACGGTTGGTAACAACCCGGGCAACACTTTGCTAAATGGTATAATTAATAATGAAGGCAGTTTAGCAATTTATAAAAGCAGTCAACAGAACTGGCTGCATACACATAACCTAACCAAGCTGTATAATAAAAACAATCAGCTTAAAATGCAATTCTTTTATGGCAAAAATTCCATAACCGAAAGCAACAATAGAATATCAGGTATTTACAAATCCTTTTTTAGTAACGATAGTATTACAAGTGCCAATCAGTCTATTATCAATAGTGATAAATTTACCGGCGCAGTTGTAAATTATAACTTTAGTGCAAAACGCAAACTAAGCTTAGATTTGTTTACAGGCATGCTGCTGCAAAAGTATAAGTTAAACAGCTTACTTACCGCCTTCAATACACAACATGTTAACATACCCATTGGGGCTGGTTTTAGTAATAATAACAGTTATAAACAAGGTACCTGGTATGCCAGTGTAAAGGCTGCAAAAGCAATAAAAATATTTAACCGCAGCATTAATCTTTATTTTGACCCAATTTTACAATACAATACTTTCAGCGTATTAAATGCAGAAAATGCGTTAAATAAAAAATACAGTCAAAAGTTGAGTTTTTTACCCAATGGCAGGATGTCTTTTAAGTTATTTAAAAACTTTAGTTTACAGGGCAGCTATACGGTTACTAATTACATTACCCACCCTGTAACTTATTATGATGGTGCAATTTTAAAAAATCAAACATCGCTTTTTAAAGGGAATGATAGTGTAGTTACCTATAACAGCAGCAATACTAGTATAACATTAAATATAAATGGTAAAAAAGGTAAGTTGCTACTCTTAAGTTATCATCACGGGTTTTCTCCAATGATGGGAATGGTAAATGTAAAACCTACGGGGCTTTTTATGTTTCTGCTCCCCTCCTTTATAAATAAACCTGTTTATTTTAACTCACTAAACCTGAATGGCTCAATTTTGATTAAAAAAATGTATTTTAATATTAATGCCAACGGAAGTATTAACAAATCGGTTTATGCTATAAACAATGCGATTTATAAAAACAGCCGCTTCAGCCCTTACGTAATTATTAATGTTTCTACTTTTGGCACAAAAAATATTTCGCAAAAACTTGAGATTGACTGGCAGGCTTCGTTTCAAAAAAGCTCAACATCATTGGGTAATATCAGCCGCAATAGCGACCAGTTTATAAAAGTGGGGCATGAAATAAATTTTGCGTTTAAAAAAGCATATACTGTTTCATTAAACCAAAAATACATTTTGGTAAATAGTTCCCAATCCAATACCAATCGCTATTATTTTATTGATATTTTTGCCAGCCGTACTTTAAAAAATGACAGGTTTACCTTTTTTATAAACGGAAAAAATTTATTAAATCAAACTAAATTTGTTCAAGTATTTACATCTGCTTATTCACAATCTCAAACCTATTCATCTATTTTGCCCTGCATGATTTTAGCTGGCGTAGAAATAAAGTTTTAATCTTTGTAATTCATAAAGCTATCTCTTTTTAAAAGGAATCTTTACAATAACCGTCTCCCCTTTCCCCTTTGCATTGGCCCTGCTTTGTATGGTCCATAAGTCAAGCCTGTTATCGCCATCAATAATACTGCCGCTGTAATCTCCCCAGGATGCACCATCTGTAGCCCCTTCTCCTTCTCCAACACTAATCATTTGCCTTACTGTTCCTAAGGCATCTTTTGCTTTCCGGTATGCAAACCGTGGACTAATAAATGAATAGCTGTTTACTTCCTGAAAACCAATCAACACATCATTTTTTTTATTAACTGCAATGGTAGTTTGTATATAATTGCTGGTATCACTTTTTATTAATCCTGTTTGTATAATTTCTCCATTGGCAACATTTATCTGGTGCCATTGCACTGCCGAACGGCCTTCGCAATTTACAGCCTGCGAAAACCAAATACTGCTATTTTGAAAAACTAAATTTTTAGGGTTGCGATCGCCGCTGGAAACTTTTTGTGCTGTTCCTTTTTGAGGGGATTGAGGAGGATAATCTATATATTTTAAATGATGTGGTTTAGCGGATACAACTTCACAATAAGGTTTGCCATCTGCATCTTCTGCTACTTTACGAATGATGAACTGATCATTTTCAATATCAAAAAAATATAAATCATCAATGGCATCCTGCATAAAAACAGGGTGCCCTAAACTTCCTTTAAAATGGTAGATGGTGGCTGGCTTGCCGGCTTTTGCATCAGCCATTCGCATTATAAAAGTATTTTCTTCTCCTCCCGGATAAGAGTAGCCAATCCATTTTTTACTGTACCCAATTCCCCCTCCATCCACTTCCGCTGTTCTTGATACAGCATAAATATTCCATGCACCGGTTGGGTTGCTGGTTTCAGACACACTGATATTTACCGGCTTAGTTTTAGGCTTATCATAATACCACCATAAATCAAAAACAAATACTTTGTTGTGGATATCAAAAAACATTTTTGGATCTATTCCATTATTAAAACATTTTTGAGAAACGCCCTGCACAAATGTCCCTTTTTTATCAAAGATCATTAGCCCGCTGTTAGTACCTTCCATTACATACCCCCCACCTACTGCAATTTGAGGATCTACTTGCCGGTTGCCATCCATCGAACCATTGAATACCTGGTAGCCATTGATCATTTGCGGATTACCACCCTGCTTTCGTTCGGGGCATTCATTGCCGTTATTAAAACTGTTTTTATGCAGTGGTGTAATAATTTCGGTGTTGGAAGGATACGTTTTTTCTCCAACCGTCTGGGCATTAATCTGTCCCAAAAAAAATAAAGAACATAGTACGAGTGTTAAATTTTTCATCTTATTAATTTAGTTATATAATTGTTCTATTATTCTTACCTCGCCATCCTTCTCATCTGCTGTTAAATTTTCTCCGGGCTGTTTGGTGTACTGGTGCAAAGCCCATTGAATAATTTTATTTGCAGGATATAATTTTGCCTGCTGCTGCAGCCATGC
>JAYSTT010000408.1:0-2970 GCA_043719495.1 Ferruginibacter sp.
TGGATTCACTAAGCGAAAACCTTACTTATCTAAAGCAGCAACGGAAAGACCTTGAGTTGCAGCAAAAGGAAATAGAAGCTGAAATTACAAATAATTTAAAGGGCCTTGAAGCAAGAAAAAAAATTTTCTATAAAAATAATCCTGCTGCTACCCCTGAACAAATTCAAAACTTTTATTTGCAATTACAAAATGGCCAGGATAGTTTAGAGAATAAGAAACAGGTAATGTCTCAGGTGATGAATCAAAAAAGATTTGAATTAATGGAAAGCATTCAAAAAAATCTAAAAGATTTTTTAGCTGATTATAATAAAGAAAAAAAATATCAATATATACTTACCACCGGCAGTGGTATAGATTATCTTATTTATAAAGATTCCAGCCTAGACATAACTAAAGACGTAATAAAAGGGATGAATGAAAAAATGAAACCGAAGGTCTATTAGTAATTCAAGTCAATAAATTTATTTATCTTGTTCCGGTATAATAAACCGGAATTTTTTATGACAGGACAAACCAACTCTTTTAAACCCAGCCTTGGATTATTTGATGCCACAATGATTGTTGCCGGAAGCATGATTGGCTCCGGTATTTTTATTGTAAGTGCCGATATTACCCGTAACGTGGGCAGTGCCGGATGGCTTATTGCAGTTTGGCTTATTACAGGCTTTATGACATTAACTGCTGCATTAAGTTATGGCGAATTAAGTGCCATGTTTCCCAAAGCCGGTGGTCAATATGTTTATTTAAAAGAAGCATTTAATCCATTAGCAGGTTTTTTATATGGCTGGAGTTTTTTTGCAGTAATTCAAACTGCTACAATTGCAGCCGTTGGAGTGGCTTTTAGTAAATTTGCAGCCTATCTTGTGCCGGCAGTAAGTGAAAAAAATATCTTACTTGATTTAGGATTTGTAACTATTTCAGCAGCACAAGTTGTTTCAATAATATTAATAGTCTTTCTTACCTACATAAATACCAAAGGCATACAGGGAGGCAAATTAATTCAGCGGGTTTTTACTTCTGCAAAATTGCTGGCTTTATTTGGGTTAATAATATTTGGATTTTTTTTAGCCAAGCAAAGTTTTTGGACAGAAAACTGGCAAACCGGAATGCAAGCCATGCAATTGCAAAAAGATGCATCAGGTAATTTTATTGCCGGAGGCAGCTGGATAGGGATTGGCGGCTCTGCATTAATTGGTGCAATAGCAGCAGCAATGGTTGGCTCCATATTCAGCAGTGATGCATGGAACAATGTAACTTTTATTGCAGGCGAAATAAAAAATCCAAAAAAAAATATTGGGCTCAGTTTATTTTTGGGTACACTTATCGTTACAGTAATTTATGTATGTGCTAATTTAATGTATTTAAATGTGCTGCCTTTGAGCGGAATTGTAAATGCAGAAAACGACAGGGTGGCCGTTGCTGCATCGAATCAAATTTTTGGCAATGCTGGTACTTATGTAATTGCCATTTTAATTATGATTTCTACTTTTGGCTGCAATAACGGATTAATTTTAGCAGGGGCCAGGGTATACAACACTATGGCAAAGGATGGTTTGTTTTTTAAAAAAGCTGCTGAATTAAATAAAAATGCTGTACCCGAATTTGCATTATGGATTCAATGCCTGGTAGCAGGTTTACTTTGCCTTAGTGGAAAGTATGGCGATTTGCTTGATATGATTTCTTTTGTAGTAGTTTTATTTTATGCGCTTACTATCATTGGCATTTTTGTATTAAGAAAAAAAATGCCAAATGCCGAAAGGCCTTACAAAGCTTTTGGCTTTCCTGTATTACCCATCATTTATATTATACTTGCATTAATATTTTGTGTATTTCTAATTATACTAAAACCATTGTATGCAGGTATTGGTTTAGGGATAGTGTTACTTGGTATTCCTCTTTACTATGTTGCCATTAGTAACCAAAAAAAGTATAATGTTTTATGACCGCTATTGATTTTGAAAAACTATTTCACCAGTTCTCCCAATTAAAAGTGGCTGTAATTGGCGATGTGATGCTGGATACGTATTGGTGGGGAAAGGTGGACAGAATTTCTCCCGAAGCTCCTGTACCAGTTGTAGCAGTAAGTAAAAAAGAACAACGCATTGGTGGTGCAGGTAATGTGGCACTCAATATTCAATCATTAGGTGCAGCTGTAAGCATACTTAGTGTTCTGGGTAAAGATGATGATGGAGATCAATTAGCAAGGTTGTTGGAAAAAAATCATATCCATACAAAATACCTGGTACACAGTGATGAAAGAATTACTACCAATAAAATAAGAATAATAAGCCGTAACCAGCACATGATGCGGTTAGATGCAGAAGTAACCACTGATATTAATGCCGACGACGAAACAAAATTATTATATGCATTTGAAAATTTTATTGCAGCAGAATCGCCGGATATAGTGGTGCTGGAAGATTACAATAAAGGGGTGCTTACCCAAAACTGCATTACAAAAATAATAAGCCTTTGCAGGCATCATAATATTTTAACGGCTGTTGACCCCAAGCGCAAAAATTTTTTCGCATATAATGGGGTAGATATTTTTAAGCCCAATTTAAAAGAAGTAAAAGAAAGCTTGAATATTTTATCGGATGAAGTAAATGTAAGTTTACTAAAAGATATTCATTTGCAATTGCAGAAAAAGTTGCAGCATAAAATATCATTCATCACCCTGTCAGAAAAAGGTGTTTTTTATAATGATGATAAAGCTGCAGCTATAATTCCCACACACGTACGCAATGTGTCAGATGTAAGCGGCGCTGGCGATACAGTTATTGCAGTAGCTGCATTGGTATATGCTGCAACTAAAAACGTAAATTTAATGGCTGATGTTGCAAATATAGCCGGTGGCCTGGTTTGCGAAGAAGTGGGTACAGTAGCTATTGATAAAGAAAAGCTGCTGGAAGAGTGTATAAGGTTATTAAGTTAATTTTTTTTATTTTTTTCATCTTTCTGTCGTTGTCT
>JAYSTT010000409.1:0-2968 GCA_043719495.1 Ferruginibacter sp.
GTGCCGATAGTAAAATCGGGCATTATATTTTATTTGCTGGCGGCTAAAAATGCAAATTCAAAATGGCATGCTTTTGTAAATGCTATTAGCAAGTGGGCAATGGCCGATGTTTTTGTGATTAGCATTTTTATTGCTTTTTTAGGGGCTAAAGCAATGGAAAATACCAAAGCAAATCTGGAGCCGGGTTTTTACTATTTTTCTGCGTATGTTTTATTGAGCGGCATTGTTGTAATGCTTTTAGGAAAAATGAAAAAAATGCCTGAAACTTCTAACGCTTAATTAACGATATTTGCTACTTATAAAAGGCTTTGGGTTAAAGGTTCTTGTTCAATTATTTGATGCCGTACAAGTGTGCGACGCCAATGAAGCTAAATAGAATTACCACCGCTTGGCTAAAAAAAATACTCTTACTTTATTATGAAGGATTTTCAGTACATCACCAATTCTCATCCCCAGTATATTGAAGGTTTGTATAACGATTTTGTAAAAGACCCCAACAGTGTGGATGCAGAAATGCGTAAATTTTTTGAGGGGTTTGATTTTGCAATTCAGTTGTCAGATGATAGAGGACAGACGACAGATAAAAGTGGTCAACTATCAACGGTCAACTATCAACCATCATCTATTGATTGGATGAGTGAGATAAGGGTTTACCGGATGATTTTGGGTTACAGAAACAAAGGGCATTTACTGGCAGATACCAACCCCATTCGTAAACGTAAAGACAGGGGCGCAAATATTGAATTAGCTTTTTATGGTTTTGCAGAAACGGATTTGGATAAAATTTTTAGTGCCGGAAATTTAATTGGCCTTGGTGCAACATCGCTTAAAAATATTATTGCCCATTTAGAAAAATGTTATGCCGGGCATTTAGGCGTAGAGTTTAAATACATCAGCAATCAAAAAAAAGTAGATTGGATTACCACTGCTGTTGAAAAAACAATGTTGCAGCCTGTTGGGTTGCCCCAAAAAAAACGCATACTTCAAAAACTGAATGAAGGCGTAATGTTTGAAAAGTTTTTACACACAAAATATATTGGACAAAAAAGATTTAGTTTAGAAGGTGGCGAAACTACCATTGCTGCGTTAGATGCTATAATAACAACAGCAGCTGATAATAATGTACAGGAAGTGGTAATTGGTATGGCGCACCGTGGACGATTGAATATTTTGGCCAACATAATGGGCAAAACATACGAACAAATTTTTAGTGAGTTTGAAGGTACCAGTACACCCGATACCACCATGGGCAGCGGCGATGTAAAATATCATTTGGGTTTTAGCAGCGAAGTAAAAACAGGCAACGATAAAAATATTCATTTAAAACTTTGCCCTAACCCATCGCATTTAGAAGCAGTTGACCCCGTAGTAATTGGTTTTGCAAGAAGTAAAGCAGATATTTTATACAAAAGCGATTACGATAAAATATTGCCTGTACTAATACATGGCGATGCATCTGTTGCTGGCCAGGGCATAGTGTATGAACTTTTACAAATGAGCGGCTTGCCGGGTTATTACACTGGCGGCACCATACATTTTGTAATTAATAATCAAATTGGTTTTACCACCGATTTTGAAGATGCCCGTACTGCAGATTACTGTACATCTGTAGCTGCAATGGTGCAGGCACCGGTATTACATGTAAATGGCGACGATGCAGAAGCTGTGGTAAAAGCTGTGGAAATTGCCACTTTATACCGGCAGGAATTTAACAGCGATATTTTTATTGATATGGTTTGTTACCGCCGTCACGGCCATAACGAAGGCGATGAGCCTAAGTTTACACAGCCGCAATTATATGCGTTAATTGAAAAACATTTAAACCCAAGGGAAGTTTACACACAATATTTAATGGAGAACGGCGAGGCCGGTGCAAAAGATTTGGCAAAAGAAATGGAGCAAAAGTTTTTGACCGATTTGCAAGAGCGTTTAGATGATGTAAAACAAAACCCTTTGCCTTATAATTATCAGCAGCCCGAATTAGTTTGGAAAAGTTTACGTAAGGCAAAAACCGAAGATTTTGATTCATCACCCATAACAGCTATTAAAGAGGAAGAATTTAAAACATTGTTTGATGGTATGATGAAATGGCCTGAAGGGTTTAAGCCGTTAAAGAAAATTGATAAACTTATTCAGGATAAATTAAAATTTTTTAGTGATGAAAAAAAAGTTGACTGGGCCACAGGCGAATTGATGGCTTACGGTAGCTTATTAATTGAAGGTAAAGATGTACGTATGAGCGGACAGGATGTAAAGAGAGGGACTTTTAGCCACCGCCATGCAGTTATTTATGATGAAAATACTAACGAAGGTTATAACAGATTAAATCATTTTAAAGAAGACCAACAGCCATTCCGCATTTTTAATTCTTTATTAAGCGAATATGCGGTGCTTGGTTTTGAATATGGTTATGCAATGGCTAACCCCAATGCATTGGTAATTTGGGAAGCACAGTTTGGGGATTTTTGCAATGGTGCACAAACCATGATAGATCAATTTATTGCTGCTGCCGAAACTAAATGGCAGCGCATGAATGGTGTGGTAATGCTGCTGCCGCATGGCTACGAAGGACAAGGGCCAGAGCATAGCAGTGGAAGAATGGAACGTTTTTTACAAATGAGTGCCGAGCTAAACATGGCTATAACCAATGTAACCACTGCTGCAAATTTATTTCATGTTTTAAGAAGGCAATTGGCATGGCCGTTTAGAAAACCATTAATCAATTTTTCGCCAAAGGCAAATTTGCGCCACCCGGGCAGTTACAGTTTAATGAGCGAATTTACCAGTGGTGGATTTAAAGAAATAATTGACGACAGTAGAGCAAAAGATGCCGGCGAAATAAAAAAAGTATTATTGTGCAGTGGTAAAATGTATTTTGATTTGGCCGAAAGGCAACAAAAGGAAAACAGGAATGATGTGGCAATAATACGGCTGGAACAAATTCATCCTTTGCCACAAAAACAATTAG
>JAYSTT010000410.1:0-2964 GCA_043719495.1 Ferruginibacter sp.
CTCAACAGGAACGCCCAAAGCGTCACCAACTGTCACTCCAAATAATATGTCCTTGTAAATATTTCTCTCTGTCATTTGTAGGGTGTCAAAATTGCTTGCCGCTAACGTTTGAGGCTTTGTGCAGTTGGGGAATTAACAAACTGTCCGCCCGGAACTGAAGCTAAATTTATAACTAAAAGCCGAAGTTTAGAACTACTGCCCGGCAGAATTCCGTCCGCCGAATATAAAGCCTGGGTATGCACTGCAGATGATTGCTTCAACGTCATGCCCCAATTGCACAAAACCTGATGTTAGCTACAGTTTATCCCGGCATTCTTGGTTTGTATTCCTCTTTCTCTATTTGTCCTGTTTCAGCATTTATGAGTAAAGTCCCTGTGACTGGTTTCTTGTCGGATTCAACGTCCATTACAAACCACCGATATTTTACTTTCACATACGTTTTCTTGTTTATCTGCTTGTATTCATAGTCAGTGTCAGCGGTTAAAAACGGGATACTTTGAAACCCTCTTTTTTTTGCGATTGCAAGTGCTTCTTTAAATCCAATTTTAAAGTCATTTAATAAAAGCCTTTTATAGCCAACAAGCAATTCAGGAGTACTGTAACTAAGTGGGTCTTTACTGTCATAGATTAGTTTTCCCGACTTGTTTATGTAAAGCGAAATAAACCCAATAGTATCTGATGATTTAGCAATTTGAAATACAACCATAAAAGCTGTGTCAATACCTAATCTTTTTGGATTCAAAAAGTCCTGGCTATAGGCTATAGTTGTGATTACCCGGCTGTCAATTGTGTTAATTGTAAAGTGGTTTTTAAAAAGTGAATCACCAATAATCGGTCTGACAAATTGTTGGGCTTTGAGTAAAATTTTATCCTTGTCCTTACTAAAATCATATGTCTGTCCATAAGTAGGTAAGGAAAAAATGCAGATGAAGATGTAAAGTATGATGGGTCTCATTAAATTGTAGCTAACAAACAGGGCTTTGTGCAGGCTGTGGGTTTGGCGTTAGGCTGGCAGGACGTTGTCCTGCACAAGCAGCGGTAACTTTGCTGGGCTTTGGTTCATACATAACAAATACAAATTTTAAAAAAGCTTTTGAATTTATTATTTACAAAAGCCTATAAATGTTAATCAGGTTTTTTACCTTCTAAAAATGTGTTGATGGTGCTAATTTCTGCCTGGTTATTATCGTCGGATTTTACAGTATAGTTACTGTAAAAATTTTCTACTTCCGCAATGGAATTATGCAATTCCATATTGCGGCGAAGGTAAGCTGGCACCGTTTCAAACTCATTATTCGGATCGGCTGCATTGATGTTGAATGACAAATTACGCAGCTTCGCAATGCGTTCTATAGCCCGGCGCCTAAGTTCCTCTGTTTCGTCCTGCGGTGCAGGATCCTCAACATTGGACATCATGATGGGCTGAGTTTGTTGTACAAGTTGCTTTTCCTCCGCCGCTTGATGGGATTTAACTACCATCTGCATTTCTTCAATCTCGGTTTCGTCGGCCTTAATTGTTATTTGCAACGGCAGTAGCTCCTCGGTAGAATTGGATTCTGGTTTAGGCTGTTCCTCCACATAAATTTGTGCAGGCTTTGCCAATTTAACCCCCGACGAAGGGGCATTGCTAGCATCTTTATTTGTTGATGAAATAACAGTTTGAACGCTGGTTTTACTTACAGGTTTTTCGGTGGGTGCCGGAGTAGTGGGTATATCAAACGCTATTACAGGTGTTTGGTCTGCGGCCGAAGATATTTCAAAAAACACCGGCATTTCCTCCAACTTTTCCCCAGTATTTGTACTTGGTAATTCTACTTTTAACAGCTGCACATTTTTTTCAACAAGCGTAGGCATCATACTATCTTCTACATTTTGTATAACCGGCATTTCGCTTATTTCTGCAATGGCTTTTTCTTCTTCTTCTTCAAACAACAAAGTAGGTTGCTGCATAATTTTTACCACTTTAGCGGTAACCGGTTCTTTTACGGGCATCTCCAGTGTCATCACAATTTTATCATCCTGCTTTTCTTCTTTACTAATTTCCAGCTTTTTTTCAAATGGATCTTTATGTTCAAACCCAGTTGCTATTAATGTAATTCCAATCTGACTGCCTAAAGCATTATCATATCCCAGGCCTAAAATAACATCTGTATCTTCTCCTGCATTACTTAATAAATGGTTTTGAATTACTTCTACTTCATCCATAGTAAATTCGTGTTCTCCTTCAGAAGAATTGATATTTATTAAAATCCATTTTGCGCCACGTATGTCATTATCATTAAGTAACGGAGAGTTTAATGCATTTTCAATGGCCTGTTGCGCCCTGTTTTCGCCTTCGGCAGATGCACTGCCTAAAATGGCCACGCCACCATTACTCATAACCGTGCATACATCGGCAAAATCCACATTAATTTGACCTGTACTGTTTATAACATCGGTGATACATTTTGCAGCAGTTGCCAAAACATTATCAGCTTTTGCAAATGCTTCTTTCATTTTTAAATTACCAAACTGGTGGCGCAATTTATCATTACTAATTACCAGTAAGGTATCTACATGATTTTTTAGCAGCATCACGCCTTCCTCTGCCTGTGCAATTCTTTTTTTACCTTCGTATGCAAATGGAGTGGTAACAATGCCAACAGTGAGTATACCCAGATCTTTACAAATTTTTGCAAGAATTGGTGCGCCACCTGTACCTGTACCGCCACCCATACCGGCAGTAATAAATGCCATCTTGGTATTTACTTCCAGTATTCTTTTTATTTCTTCCAACGACTCTTCAGTTGCCTGGCGGCCAATGTCGGGATTAGCGCCTGCACCCAAACCTTGTGTAAGGTGTGGCCCCAACTGAATTTTGTTGGGTATGCCACTAACATGCAATGCCTGTGCATCAGTATTGCATATAATAAAATTTACACCTTCAATTTGCTGGCTAAACATGTGGTTGACAGCATTGCCGCC
>JAYSTT010000042.1:0-1831 GCA_043719495.1 Ferruginibacter sp.
TTACCTTCTTTTTCAATAGGAGTAAAAGGATCGAGTGTATACCCTTTGTTGGGTTTTACTGTATCGTGATGTGAGTTTAATAAAATAGAAGGTTTATTTACATCGTAATATTTATTCTTAGCATAAATATTATTACCCACTCTTGCAAACTCAATGCTATGTTTTGTAAAAAAAACCATTAAGATATCAGCGGTATCATTTTCTTCTTTTGAAAATGAAGGTGTGGAAATTAAATCCTTTAACAGTGCCGCAGCTTCGCTGTACAGTTCGTTGATTGTCATTTTTTATTTTATTAAAGTACCTCTTGTTGTTTCGGTTATATTTTGTAACAGGTCGTCGGCATCACCAATCAACACTTCTTTTACGCCACTATCTATAGCTGCAAAAGCATTGTCAATTTTTGGCAAGATGCCGTCGAATAATTTATTGTCAGTTTTTAATTGTTGATAAATTTCTTTGGTGATCAAAGCAATTGCGGAGTTTTTATCATCTACATTTTCCAAAACACCTTTCTTTTCAAAGCAATAGACCAGTCTTACATTATACAGTTTAGAAAGAGCCACAGCAATCGAAGATGCAATGGTATCAGCATTCGTGTTCAAAATTTGTCCTTTGCCATCATGTGTTAATGGTGCTAACACCAATGAAAAACCTGCATTCAGCAATAACTCTAAACTTTCAACTTTCAACTTTGAACTTTCAACATCACCCACAAAACCAAAATCAATTCCTTCTTTAGTAACAGGTCGCTTTGTTGCAGGAATAATATTGGCATCAGCACCTGTTAATCCAATGGCATTGCATTGTAAAGCCTGTAATTGCGCCACTACTTTTTTATTTACCAATCCACCATATACCATAGTTACCAAATCAATAGTTGCTGTATCTGTTATTCTTCTACCGTTAATATAATTCGAATCTATCCCTAATTTATCTCCAATCTTTGTGGCAATCTTTCCACCGCCATGTATCAATATTTTTTTGCCTTGAATAACTGCAAAATTTTTAAGAAAAGTTGACAATTTTTTTTCATCATCAATTACATTGCCGCCAATTTTTATCACAAATAACTTTTCCATTACTTTGCTTTTAATATTTCTGCCAATACTGCCTGTGCTGCCCACACCCTGTTTCCGGCTTGTGTGGTAACCAAACTGTTTTTACTGTCTAACACTTCATCACTTAATTCCACATTTCTTCTCACCGGCAAACAGTGCATTACTTTAGCATTATTAGAATGTATTAATTTTTCAGGAGTAAGCATCCATCTAGGATCATTACAATAGATTCTTCCGTAATCAGTATAGGTACTCCAGTTTTTTACATACACAAAGTCAGCATCCTTCAATGCCTCATCCTGGTTTTGAGTAATGCTGGCACCTTTGATAAATTGTTCATCCAGTTCATAATCTTCCGGATGAGTAATTACAAAATCTGCTTCTCCCCAGGCATTTACCCATTGTGCAAAACTGTTGGCAACACATTGCGGCAATGGCTTTATATGTGGAGCCCAGGTTAAAACAATTTTAGGTTTATGTGTTGCAGTAAAATTTTCTTTTATGGTAATGATATCAGTAAGTGATTGCAGAGGATGCAATGTGGCGCTCTCTAAACTTATAACAGGTACTCCGGCGAATTGAATAAAAGATTTCATCACCAGCTCACTGTAATCTTCGGCCTTATTGTTCAATGATGGAAATGCACGTATGCAAAGCATATCAAAGTACTGTCCTAAAATTGGCGCCGCATCTTTTACATGCTCTACAGTAGTGCCGCTCATAATGGCACCTTCTTCAAATTCCAAAGCCCAACCTTCTTTATCTACATTAAA
>JAYSTT010000411.1:0-7184 GCA_043719495.1 Ferruginibacter sp.
ACAAGATACTAAATTCCAAAAAAATTAGTATAAATTTATACCCTCGTTTGCCTACTATTTCGGCGACTATATACATATCAACACAGGCTGGTGCAAAAACTGTTAGCGATCTACCCTCCCCTGTACTAAAAATGTTCTCAAAAATTTTCCTGACACATTGACTTAAATTTTACATTTACTAAAACGATTGGTAAACCTTAAAATCTTCAAAAAATGCAGTTCAAAAATTTAAAAGAGTTAATGACGAAGCTATCGGACGAAAATGTTTGTCGGGAATACTTCGCAGAATTAAGATGGGGTGGCTGCCCTGTTTGCCCACATTGCAACCATTCTAATCCTTATAAATTGAAGGATGGAAAATTGTACAGGTGCAGTGCAAAAAGTTGTAAAAAGAATTTCAGCCTCACCGTTGGCACCATTTTCGAGAAATCCAAAATCCCCCTTTCAACATGGATGGCCGCTGTATATGTTATAACTGCCCACAAAAAAGGTATAAGCAGTTTGCAGCTTGCAGCTTGCAGCTTGCAAGGGATTTGGGAGTTACCCAAAAGACTGCATGGTTTATGAATCACCGGATAAGGCTTATAATGGGCGAACCTGCTCCTGCGTGCCTTCAAAACCAAAGAAGAAAGCCAAATAAGTTCTTTGAAAATAAGTCTAAATAATATAGTAAGATTTTAACTAAAAAACTAAATTTTGCTAAAACAAAAGTCCATATATTGCGTTATATGGACATGCCCCTATTTCACCATTTAAGCTTTTACCTAACTATTATATTCGTTCAAGACGACGATAGCGGTGACTTTACAGCCTTCTTTGCCCAGTTTCCAGAGGCAGTAGCACAAGGTAGAACAAAGGATGAAGCTGCCACACTTTTAACCCAGATTTTCCCTGTAATGATGGAGGAAAAGCACGAAGAATTTGTGCAGGAAATTTATAAAAATCCCGGTCAGCATATGACCTACGAAAAGCAAATAATTAATGCATAATGGAGATTGGTGCTTTTGTAGATTTCCTAACTGAAAGAGGCTGTGATAGCAAGCCACATGAAGGAGGAAACTTAACTGCCCCCTCCATAATAATTACCCGAAAGTTCCCTAATTCTAACATCTCAAAAAGGGTTTACCTAACTATATATCCCAACGGATTAGTGAGTAAATCCACAATAAGGCATTGTTGCCATATCTTATTATTAGAAGAACCCACTCCTTACTAATATTTTATTTTAAGTAGTATCTTTCAAAAACAAATCATAACTAAACCCATAGTTTCATCTACGTATTTCAAAAAATATAATCAGCATAAAATCGTATATTTATCTTTCAATTTTGTCTGTAAAATACTAAGGTGCAAACATTTGCAAAGGTTTGTGTTGGTAAGTATATAGTCGCCACTATTTCATTACTTTGTGTTTTAATATAATTTACACAAGCATGCCGTTTAAAAATTCCTCTCCCCTGTTAACATTTATTGGTATACTCATTTTCATGTCATCCTGTCGTGGACCAAAGGAGTTAGAGTACCGGGATTTCAAAAATCTTAGTTCAGAAAAGTTGGGGTTTTCTTCCTCTACTTTTAAAGTTGAATTGATTTATTATAACCCTAATAATTATGGTGTTCAGCTAAAGCGAGCAGATCTGGATATTTTTATCGATGGCAATTTTTTGGGGCATACAGCTCAGGATTATCAAATACATATTCCCAGAAGAGGGGAATTTACACTGCCTTTAAAAATTGAGGTTGATATGAAAAATGCCTATAAAAATGCATTTCCTGCACTTTTTGGAAATGAAGTACTTGTAAAAATTTTAGGAAAAGTGAAGCTTGGCAAAGCCAATGTTTACAAATCATTTGATGTAAAATATGAAGGAAAGCAGAAATTTACTTTTTAAAATACTAAAGCTGCAGTAATCAACAGATGCTTTTGGTAAATAGTAAGTTTTATTTATTCTGGCCCTTTGGTGAAGCAGATTTTGGTATTTCTGCAGGTTTTTTACAGCAGGCAGGCAATCTTTTATAGGCAAATTCTTCGGCCTCAATATCATCAGCAGCAAAACCCAAGTTTGCAATAGCTGCTTTTAAATATTCTTTATTAGTCCTGTCGGTAAGCCAGGCAACTGTAACGGTTTTTCTTTTTAAATCTACTTTTACTGATATTACTCCATCAGTTTTGCCAATAAAGAATTCAATCAGTTCTTTACATTTATCGCAAGGTTGTATGGTGGGAGTAATTATTACTGCTTTGTCTTTTACTTTTATTTGAGCAGTTGCAGTAGTGGTAAGAATAGAGACCATAGTGCCCAATAAGAATTGCTTCATAATATTATTTTAGGCTAAAATTATTAATTCCCAGACCAATTTGCCGGATCGGCACTCCAATTTAACAAGGTTTTTTGCTGATCTGCTGAAACAATTCCTTTCTCTAAAGCTAAATTAATAAGTGTTGGGTAGTTAGTAAGTGATTTTAAAGGAACACCTGCGGCTTCAAAAGCCTTGTCCGCAACTGAAAATCCGTAAGTAAAGATTGATACCATACCAATTACTTCAACCCCGGCTGCTTTAAGTACATCACAAACCTGTAAACTGCTTTTACCTGTAGAAATCAAATCTTCTATAACCACTACTTTTTGCCCTTTTTCTAAAGATCCTTCTATTTGGTTACCCAAACCATGCTCTTTTGGTTTTGGCCTAACATAAATGTAGGGTAGCTTTAGTTGATCTGCTGCCATTGCCCCCCAGGCAATTCCAGCTGTAGCAACGCCGGCCAGGATATCTGCCTGCGGAAATTCTTCAAATATTACACTGCACATTTCACTTTTAATAAAGTCACGTATATAAGGAAAGGATAAAACTTTACGGTTATCACAGTATATTGGACTCTTCCATCCGCTTGCCCATGTAAAAGGTTGTTGGGGGCTTAATTTAATTGCATTAATTTGTAATAGTTTTTCTGCAACAGCTTTTTCGTTTGTCATGATGCAAATTTGATGGTTGAAATTTAAAATTTGAAATATTATTATGCACATAAAAATATATTTTGGAGATAAGCCTGTTTTTCTAACTGATAATATCAATAAAGAACTAAATGAATTTCTTCATCATCCGGATGCTGTTTTTGTAGATGAGATAACCAATAAGGCTATTAAATCGCTTTTACACGAAATAAAGAAAGATGAATTTCATGTTGGTGTTATATGGAATAAAGATTTGGATAAATTGAAAAATGCTTTTTTTAAACATTTTACTTTAATTGAAGCAGCAGGAGGAATAGTACAAAACAATAAAAAAGATTTATTATTTATTTACAGGCTGGATAAATGGGATTTACCGAAAGGAAAAATGGAAAAAGGAGAAAAGGTTGAAGTATGTGCCCTGAGAGAAGTTGAAGAAGAAACCGGGGTAACCAACCTGAAACTTAAAAAAAAGGTTGGGGAAACCTATCACACCTATAATGATTTTGGAAAACATTTTTTAAAAATTACCCATTGGTACTATATAACCTGCCCAAAGGAACAAAGTTTTGTACCGCAAACAGAGGAAGATATTACTGTCATAAAATGGGTAGCAACCAAAGATATTAAAGAACCTATCGCAAATACTTACCCTTCGATAAAAGATATTTTAAGTACTTTTTTTGATGAGCCTTAATTGGCTTAGTGGTTCAGGATTTAGAAGTTTAGGGTTGAGGCTTTTTTAAAATTGCAACAGTTAATCTGCTTATACAAACCAGTTTTTCTTGTTCATTATGAATTTTAATATCCCATACATGTGTGGACGCACCGATGTGCAAAGCTGTGCAGGTAGCGGTTACATATCCACTTCTTGCGCTGCGTGTATGGTTGGCATTTATCTCCAGTCCAACACAAATAAATTTATCAGCGTCAATTACAAAGTGAGAGGCAATACTGCCAATAGTTTCGGCAAGTGCACAGCTTGCTCCACCATGTAACAAGCCATAAGGTTGTTTGGTACGATTATCTACAGGCATTTTCATCTTTAAATAACTATCGCCCACTTCAACCCATTCCATTCCTAAATGCTCTCCCATTGTATTTGGGCCAAGTGGTTTTATATCGGGCAACGATAACAATTTATTAAACCAAATGACAGCCATTATTTTGTATTATTTTTTATAGACAAATTTACCTCCGCAGGTAAAAACTGAGATACATCACCTCCATTACGTAATACATCACGTACTAAAGTTGATGCCACAGAAGTAAACTGAGGAAGGCAGGTAAGAAATATCGTTTCAATATGGCCTTCTAAACTTCTGTTCATATCTGCTATGGCCTTTTCATATTCAAAATCGTTAACATAACGAATACCTCTTAAAATAAAATTTGCTCCAACACTTTTGCAGCACTCTACAGTTAAGCCGTCATAAACAACTGCTTCAACCTTAGCATTATTTTTATAAATCTCTCTTATCCATTTTAATCTTTGCTCCTCCGAAAACATGGGTACTTTATTTACATTGCTTCCAATACCAATTACAAATTTATCAAATAAAGGCAGGGCCCTGTCAATAATATCGATATGCCCCAGGGTAACGGGGTCAAAAGTGCCGGGAAATAAACAGATGCGTTGCATAGCAAGTTGGTTAACTGATTAATTAGTTTATGGGTAAAACTTTTAAGTATTTATTAATTTCCTCTTTTACCGGAAAGCAGATACAACACAGCCATACGTACCGCCACCCCATTTTCTACCTGTTGTAAAATGATTGATTGATTACCATCTGCTACATCACTGTCAATTTCCACTCCCCGGTTAATTGGGCCGGGATGCATAATCACAATTTCCTTTTTGAGGCTATCTAATAATTTCCGGCTAACTCCATAAGCAAGATTATATTCTCTTAATGAAGAAAATAAAACTTGGTTTTGTCTCTCTAACTGTATGCGTAATACGTTGGCAACATCGCACCACTCCAATGCTTTTTTTAAGTTATATTCAACTTTTACATTTAATGCTTCGCTGATGTATTTTGGTATTAAAGTTGGTGGGCCGGCAACCATTACTTCTGCACCCATCTTTTTTAATAAATAAATATTACTGAGCGCAACCCTGGAGTGCATAATATCTCCAATTAAAACAATTTTCTTTCCCTCTAATGACCCTAATTTTTCCTGTATGGAAAATGCATCTAATAAAGCCTGTGTAGGATGTTCGTTAATACCATCGCCTGCATTTATAATTGCTGCAGGAATATGTTTTGCCAAAAAATGAGGAGCCCCACTGGCACTATGACGTAATACCACCATATCCACCTTCATGCTTAAAATATTATTTACAGTATCTAAAAGTGTTTCGCCTTTTGCAGCGGACGAACCGGAAGTAGTGAAGTTAATGGTGTCGGCACTTAATCTTTTTTCTGCCAGTTCAAAAGATATTCTTGTACGGGTGGAATTCTCATAAAATAAATTTACAATCATTACATCCCGTAACGAAGGCACTTTTTTTACCTGTCTTTGTAAAACCCCTTTAAATTCTGTGGCGGTAGATAAAATAAGAGAAATATCCTGAGGAATGAGATCTTTAATGCCTAATAAGTGTTTAGTAGATAGTTGCATTAAGCAGCGAAGTTATAAGAAAAAGTTGAAAGTTAAAACTTGATGGTTGAATGTTGCCAAATGCTAATATAAAACTACCTCCTCCCTATCCCATTCCACTTTTACTTTTTGAGAAATAACTGTATCAATTGCTTTACCACAATAGTCTGGTTGTATGGGTAGTTCCCGGTTAAACCTTCTATCTACCAATACACAAAGTTCTACTTTTTGGGGGCGTCCAAAATCCTGCAATGCATCTAAGGCTGCCCTAATCGTTCTACCGGTATACAACACATCATCAATTAAAATTACTTTTTTGCCTTCTATAGAAAACGATATATCTGTTTTATTGGCCACATGCAATTCATCCCTGATATCATCACGGTAAAAAGTAATATCTAACAATCCGTATTGCACTTTTTCTGATGGATAAAGGCTACGGATATTTTCAACAAGCAAATCACTTACTTTAATTCCCCTTGGCTGCAGGCCAATAAAAACCACCTCATTCAAATTCAAATGATTTTCCAAAAGCTGATGCGCCAGCCTCGAGATAGTTAAATGCAATTGCTGCTTATCTAAGATGATTTTCAAGATATAACGCTTTTAATAATTGGTTAACAGGTTTGATAATATTAAAGTCTCTTCTCAGCTTCCCATTGCAAAGCTAGTTTTACTGCTTCATATGCATTAATAATTTTACCAGATACACAAAGATTATCTAGTGTAGTTGTTTTCCCTTTATCATTTCCAGGAATTTTAACTTCTTCGGTAATTGTGATTCCTGAAATCATTATTATTTCAATTATTTGTTGTGGAGTTAATTTAGGAAAAAAAGATTTTAACAATGCGGCCACTCCTGCAACCACAGGTCCTGAAAAACTTGTATCATCAACCGATTGGTAAGTATTATTCATTGAGGTAGAATATATTTCTACCCCCGGCGCAAAAATATCAACATATTCATTGCTATAATTAGAAAATTTTGCGGGTAACCCACCATTAACGTTGTCTTTATCACTGGCACCAATACTTATAAAATTAGTAGCTTTTTTGCCATCCAGAAAAACGGCATTAGGATAAAAAATATCATCTGAAATATTCTTTGCGTCATTTCCGGCGGAATGCACGAGTAATATGCCTTTACTTTCGGCATACTTAATTGCCTCATCTACAAATTGTTTATAAGGAGATATTGGTTTACCAAAGCTCATATTAATAATTTGAGCACCATTGTCTACTGCATAGCGAATTGCTAGTGCAACATCTTTATCATGCTCATCACCGCCTGCCCCAGCTCTTAAAACCATTATTCTAACATCATTTACTATTCCTTTACTACCAATTGCATTATCCCTTAAAGCAGCAATTGTGCCAGCAACCAAAGTACCATGTTCACTACTTTCGCCTTTCAAATTATTATTACCATAAAATTTATCGGTAATGTCTTTATAATTATCTTTTGTATAGGCTATTCTTATATCTTCCGGCTTGTTACTATAATTGTCGATATCTGTTTGTAAACTTTCTATATACTCCTTCTCATCAGCAATAAAAACGCTGTCAGTTAGTATAGAATCTTTAGCAAGTACTCTTTTCCAGTTATTTAAAGCCAATTGTAAAGTTGGA
>JAYSTT010000412.1:0-2960 GCA_043719495.1 Ferruginibacter sp.
CATGAGAAAATTTTTTTTAATCATCCTGCTTTTTACCTGTGGTAATTTAATTGCCCAAGATGCTATCGAATACCAAACCCCACCCAAAGAAATTTACGACCTGGTAATGGCCAAGCCCACACCCGGCGTAAGTTTTAACAGTAAAGGACAATACATGCTGGTGCTGGACCGAAGCAGTATGCCCAGTGTAGAAGATTTGGCGCAACCAGAATTACGCATTGCAGGGTTAAGGATAAACCCTAATAATTTTTCGCCCAGCAGAAGCAGTTACTTTACCAACATTACTATTAAAGATGTAGCCACTGCTAAAGAATTTACCGTAACCGGTTTGCCTGCTAATTTAAAAGCTGGCAATTTGCAATGGAGCCCCAATGATGATAAAGCCGCTTTTACTAATACTACCAATACAGCAGTTGATATTTATGTTATTGATATTAAAACGCATAAAGCCACCAAAGTAAATAAAGCCAATGTAAATTTAGTTTTAGGCGCTGCATTTAATTGGATAGACAATAATAGTTTACTGTACACCGCCGTAAACAAACCATTAAGCATGGCTCCTAAAAAACCGCTTGCGCCTAAAGGCCCAACAGTGCAGGAAAATTTGGGTAAAGTTGCACAAAGCCCCACCTTTCAGGATTTAATTAAAAATCCTTTTGATGAAACACAGTTTGAATTTTACGCTACCACCCAATTAGTAAAAAATACCAATGGCATAGAAACTAAAATTGGCGCCCCTGCTATTTACAGCAGTGTAAATATATCGCCTGATAAAAAATATTTTTTGGTAGAAAGAATTGATAAACCATTTTCTTATTTGGTAACAGCAAATGGTTTTAACAGCACCATGCTTATTACTGATATGAATGGCGCAACAGTAAAACAGTTGGCAAAATTACCCAGCAGCGAATTAACACCATCTGGTTACGATAATGTTTTGAATGCACCACGTAGTTTTAACTGGTTAGATAATTCCCCCGCCACCGTGCAGTGGATTGAACCATTAGACAGTGGCCTGATAAAAAAGAAAATGGATTTTCATGATGCGGCATATATATTAGCAGCCCCATTTACAGGCACAGCAAAAGAACTGGTAAAAACAGCACAACGCATGTATAACGTTGCCGATGTTACCACTGATTTATTTTTTGTAACCGAAGGCTCACGAGCAAAGCACCGCCAAAAAATGAGTAAACTAACTGCTGATGGAAAAATAGAAACATTGACAGACCGCAGTACCGACGATGCTTACAACGATCCGGGTACACCACTTACTGAAAAAAATAAATACGGCCGTGATGTGATAAAACTTACGGGGGATGCAAAAATATTTATGAGGGGCAATGGTGCTTCTTCAAAAGGTGATCTGCCTTTTTTAAATACCTTCAACATTAACACCAAAGAAACCCAGCAACTTTGGCGCTGCGAAGAACCTTTTTACGAAACGGTAACTGATGTTTTGGATTTTGATAAAATGATTATTGTTACCAACAAACAAAGCCAGGCGGAACCGCCTAATTATTATGTACGTAATTTAAAAGATAACAGCGTCAAAGCCATCACTGCTTTTGCCGATCCACAACCCGGCCTGCGTGGTATTACCAAACAAAAAATTACTTACAAACGCAAAGATGGTGTAGACCTTGCTGCCGATTTATATCTGCCAAAAAATTACGACGCTAAAAAAGATGGCCCGCTACCGGTGATGATGTGGGCTTACCCCCGTGAGTTTAAAAGTGCTGCCGATGCTGCACAATTGCGGGGCAGCAAATATCTGTTTACAAGAATAGGTTATGGTTCTGTAGTTTTTTGGGCAACACAGGGTTATGCCATAATGGATAACACCGAGTTTCCTATTGTTGGCGAAGGCGATAAACAACCCAACGATAATTTTGTGGATCAGCTTACCTGGAGTGCAGAAGCAGCCATAAATAAAATTGCAGAAATGGGTGTTGGCGACAGCAGCCGTGTGGCGGTTGGCGGCCACAGTTATGGTGCATTTATGACGGCCAATCTTTTAGCCCACACCAATTTATTTAAAGCAGGCATTGCACGTAGCGGTGCTTACAACCGCACCCTCACTCCTTTTGGTTTTCAAAATGAAGAACGCACTTACTGGCAGGCACCCGAAGTATATTTTAACATGAGCCCTTTTGCTTTTGCCGACAAAATAAAAACGCCTCTGCTGATGATACATGGCGAAGCTGATAATAACCCCGGCACTTTTCCTATACAAAGCGAACGTTTGTACAATGCCATTAAAGGTCACGGCGGCACGGTGCGTTTTGTGCAATTACCTTTTGAAAGTCATGGCTATGCAGCAAAGGAAAATATTTTGCATATGCTTTGGGAGCAAAACCAGTGGTTGGAGAAATATGTGAAGCATACGGGAGGCCAGTATGTGAAATAATTTTTTGGAATGAGCATTTGTACTTTGACTGGCAGTAGTGGCGACGCTCCTTTCAAAGGTATATCATTGTGGAACTTTTATTATTGCGGAAAATATGTTTTATTAATTTGTCTAAAGTTAATAGGAGCTTTTCTTTTACTCTACAGATAAAGCTGAAGGTAATTTTTCGCCTCATTTGGTATCTAACCAAAGCCCACTAGCCCAGATGTAAGGTATATAACAAAGGTAAAGCTGCTAGACTACAAGCAGCAGACTGCTAAAAAATAAATACCTTAGAGTATAAATAATAAATCTACATGAACGAAATTGTAAATTGCGCCGCTTATGCCGAAGGCAAACGAATTGCTGATGTAGCCCTTGATGAAGTGCATTCCGTTCTAAAAGAAAAAAATCAATTTGTTTGGATTGGTTTACATGAACCCTCGGAAGAAATATTAACCAGTGTTCAGCAGGAATTTAATTTGCATGAACTGGCTGTTGAAGATGCCCATAATGCACATCAGCGTCCAAAATTAGAGCTCTATGCCGATTCTATTTTTGTTGTATTGCG
>JAYSTT010000413.1:0-17659 GCA_043719495.1 Ferruginibacter sp.
AATAAGGCATGAAGGAGTGGTGCAATCCTGGTCCGGTACTCCATCATCTAAACCAGTTGACATGCTTAATTGATTTTTTACTGTTATTAAATTTTCTTTAGCCAGTGGTAACGAAGTCCAGCCAGTGCCTAAATATTGAGAAGTTTTATTGTTAATGTTGATAATACCATCCTGTTGTGCAATACCTGCTAAAAAACCAACTACACTTTTACCTGCACTGGCAATATAATATTTGCTGTCTTTATTCCAGCCATTCCAGTATTGTTCTTTTACAATTTTGCCGTGATGCAATACAATTAATCCAAAAGTACTTTTTGTACCGGCATAATCAAATGCTTCCTGTAATTTGGGTTCGTCCCAGTTAATTGATGTGGTGGTTTTTGTTTCCCATGTATCGCCTGTTAAAGGCGGGTAATAATATGAAGCAATAGAAACAGGGTCAATAGTGACATCGCCATCTTCTTTTTTACAACTAAAAAATGATAAAGAAATCGTAAGCAGTAAAAGGTATTTCATAAAATAATTTTGTAGATAGACTGGTTGAAAGTATAAACGTTTAAACCGTTCTTTTATTTTCTGCCATTTTTCTTACAATACCACCTATAAGTGTAAATGGTATAAAAACAAGGGCACTTAAAAACCCCCGGAAGCTAAATTCTCCCATAACAATTCCTGTAATAATTAATAATACAAAAATTACTAAACCCGAAAGTAATGAATAAAATATTTTTCTTCCTCTAGCAATCCAGCAGGTTACAAACCCACCTGTAAATGCGTTAATACCTGTCCATAAAAAATCATACACTGTTATTTTAAAGTGATTTACCTGCACACCATTTTTAAATGAATAGCTGTAACTACCTGTGTAAAGTATTTTTATTACAGGAAATAATGCCGCACCAATAGTAATCATGACTAGCCAGCCACCTATTATTGCTAAAATATTTTGAAATTTAGGATTCATTTTTCTCTAATTGTTTAATCATTTTACGGCAAATGAATAATGGTATTAAACCAACTACCCCAAAGCTGCAGTCTATTAAAACATGAAACATTGGAATGTGCCTTATTGGCGCAGCAATAAAAGCTAAAGGGATAACAGCGAAGCAAGCCAGTATTGCCCAATCTATGATCCCTTTATTTTTAACCGGATCTTTTAACGGGCCAATAAATGCCATGGCAATTATAATATGGGCAAAAGCCAGCCAGTCAAATCCATAAGCCAGCATAGGATATTTTGTGTTGGTTTCAATCAATGCAGCATACACTTCTTTTAACCATTGCTCTGCAAATGATGGTACTAAATTGGGATGATTCAGTAACCAGCGCAATTCAGTTTCTACAGGAAATGCGGTAACACCGCTTAATATTAAAGCAACAATAAAGAATAAAATGAGCAAGCGGATTTTAGTAATCAGTTTCATGTTACGATTTTGATTTTTTGGGTTTACCATGCTTAAAACTTCCTATGGGTGCCGAGTACCAGGGTGCAATATCAACGGCAAATAAACCGGCGGCTACAGCAGGATCGGATTGTGCAATTGTTGCGGCTTCTTCTTTTGTTTTGCAATCAAATACAAAAATGCCCCGCCAGGTGAAATCATTTTTACCAAATGGCCCTGCTACTTTTAAAATACCATCGTAATATAACTTGTTAATATTAGCCATGTGGCCTTTAAACAACTCTGCTTTTTGTACCGAATCAAAATCCTGTTTAGGGCCTGTCTTTATCATTACAAAAAAGTATTGTTCAATTTGATCTTCTGGCCTTGTCTTTGCCTTAGCAGTTTTTGATCTATCAGTATTTTGAGCCTGTGCAGAAATAAAGCAAACAGCCAATAACAAACACAGTATTATCCTTTGCATAAAAAAAATTTACCGAAAATACAAAAGGCCCGTAAATAAATACGAACCTTTTATAATTCATGGCTATACAGTTGTTATCAGGTTGTTCTGGATTTTGATTTATTTTTTCCTTTGTCTTTTATATCATCAGCATTGGGTTCTCCTAAAATTATTTCTCCAAAGCTGGATTTAATTTTAACCGGTACAGCACCGTTGCCAGATTTACCCTTGTAATTATGATCAAATTTTGGTCCTTTTTCATCATCTTCATCATCCCCGTCAAACTTTACATTGGTCCTGTTTTTAAACCCCCCAAAACTGGTAGAGATGCTATAAGAAGCCGACAAATCGCCTACAGGTTTAAGGCTTAAAGTAGAGTAAGATACTTTTGCATCAAGGCTGGAAAGGCTGTTATCAACAATTATTTTCGTTGCACTGCTGAATTCAAGATTTAAATTTACTTTACCCACCAGTTTACCAATTTCTGCTGAAGAATATTTAATGCTAACAGAGCCATTGGCTACACTTTCAATTTTTGCTTTTCCAAATTCTACGTTTACTGATTTTACATCGGTTAATATGCCAGTGGCTAAAGAACCAAATTTGCTGGACAGATCAACTTCTCCTTTATAATCTGGTAATATGGTAGCACCAAATTCATTAGAGATATGTAATGGGTTGGATGCCGGCATGGAAATTTGGTAATTGACTTTCATGTTGCTGTTTTCGCCTTTGGAATTATTTATTCCCTTAATGGATGTTTTAAATGAAATTTCGTTACCACTTTTTAAATCGGTTATAGTAATGCGATCAATAACCTTTTGTGCAACTGCTTCTGAATTGGCAGAGACCTCAACCATCACATCAACTTTTATCTCATTTTTATTCCAGGTATGTATTTCTACTTCGCCAAACGAGTTTTCAATCTTCAATTTATCGGATGAAGAAACATTAAAGGATTTGTTTACTGCTTTATTTTTTACAAAATCATACTTTTTGCTGTTTTTGTTTTCATTATCGTTTTGAGCAAATAAATTTTGTTGCAGTAAAAATAATGGCAGTAATAAACTAAATAGTCTGATTATTTTTTTCATGGCTAACCTTTTTTGATTCTTTAATTTGTTTAATAATATTCAATTGTTGATTCAATACATTTAGCTGCAGCTGCAGGTTTTGAATCATGGCTTCTATCAACATTTCACGGTTGGGTGAAATATCTAGTTGGTTTTTAAGAAATTTATACGAACTGTCCAATTGGTTAATGTCGGTGATGAATTTTCGGTATAATTCCGGTTGTTCAGGCGCAAGGGCTTTTAACTCCTCTTGTTTTAGAGCTACCAGTTTTGCAAATTCATTTACTTCGGGTGCATATTCAGGAGCAATGGAATTAATATCGCTGGCAGAATCATTTTTTATTGCTGCAATAACTGTATCATTTGTTTTTTTATTATTCAGCATTAGATAAATAGTAAGTCCTGCACTAATAACAATTGCTACCGCAATACTCCATTTATAAAGCGGTGTAAGAATGAATTTCCCTTTTTTCTTTTCGGTAAAAGATGCTTCAATACTTTCCCATACTTTACCAGATGGCAGTTCATCATCAAAAGCTTTACGGCTATCGCTTATAAAATTTTTCAGTTTATTACTCATGATCCTTCTTTTAAAAGCTGTAATAATTTTTGTTTTGCACGCATGTATTGTGTACGTGTTGTAGATTCTGTCACATTTAATATCTCTGCAATCTCCTCGTGATCGTATCCTTCCAGTAAATACAGATTTAAAACAGTGCGGTATCCATCGGGCAGTTTCATAATTGCTTTTTTTACCGATTCAACCTGCATAACTATTTCTGTTTCGTCAATATCCTTTTCATCTGCCTGCTCATACACAGCCGCTTTTTCCATATCCACCCAATCAATCTTTCGCTTTTTAAGTTGGTTGATGGATCGGTTGATACAGATCTGTTTAAGCCATCCGCCAAAACTTGTGCGGTGTTCAAAACGCTCCAGGTTTTTAAAAGCTTCTATAAAACTTTCCTGCAGTACATCTTCAGCTTCCGCCACATTATTCAACATTCGCAGACAGGTATTATACCAAAGTGAAATATTATTTAGTCCAAAATGCACCATCAAAAACATAGCTGAAAGAGCAGGTGGAAATTACAGAAGCGGTGGTAGTTTGTTTAGTAACCCCTTCAATAAATTTGCTAAGTTCATCTAATGATTTATGCAGTCGGTTAGTGAATGTTCTTTTATACTTTGCCCACATCTTTTCGGCAGGATTAAGTTCAGGGCTATAAGGAGGTAAAAACAGGAGTGCGATATTTTTTGGGATTATCAAACGCCTTGCATGGTGGAACGCTCCATTATCTAACACCACTATTTTGTATTCACCGGGTTTTTTATTGGCTAATTCATTTAAAAACAGTTGAAAAGTATCTGCATTGCAATAGGGCATTTTTAACAGAAGGCTGTCGCCTGTTATTGGGGAAAAAGCACCAAATAAGTACAGAGATTGAAATACCTGTTGAAAGGGACAGATAGGCTTTACACCCTTTGCTGTTAATGCCTTGCCGTTTTTTGTAAACAATCCAAATCTGCTTTCGTCTTGAAAATATAGATTTACTGTTTCAAATTCACCTCCGCTGTTTTTACTTATTTGTGCACAGGTTTTACTAAAGTTTTTTTAAAAGTGGCAACCGCCTCTTCGTCTTTTTTTACATGGCTTTTACGGGCCACTTTTATTTTAGATTGAAAATGACGGTAAGCATATTTTAATACCGTATTATACTTAAATGTTTTTTTGAATTCCGTTTCCATCCAGCTAAGCAACTCTACATAGCCCCGTAAACCGTTTTTAGGATCATTCAATTTTTTTTCTAGTTGCAGGTGTTCTTTTTTAGTAATATCCGAAGGTCTTCCACTTTGCTTTTGGTAATACAAAATTGCTGCAATACCGCCTTGCTCATATAACTTACGCCAGGTTTGAACACTGTTGTGGTTTACCCCTGTATTATCGGCTACAGCTCTTTTGGAAATGCCTGTTTTTTCATTTTTCTTAAACTCAATCAATGCCTTAATGCGATTGGCTATCATGGGGATGCTTGCTTTTTGAAACTTTCTTAATTCCGTTATACTTTCTGCAATGTGAACGATTTTTGGTGCTGCCATGTTATGATTATTTATTTAGTCCAAAGGTAAAATAAAAAATCCAGTACAAAAAATATTGGACTAATTATTTATTCACATTGGTATAACAAGTCGCCACCAATCGCCACTTAAAGTAAGTGGCGCATAATCGCTTCCCCACTTTATATGTACATATCCGTTGACTTCAAATAACCCTGCACCATTTAATGCCATCAAAATAAATATCAGCACATTTACTGCAATAATAGCATAGGTTACATACATATTACTACCCGATAAATTCATCGCTTTAACTATTTCTTCTGCATCTTTTTGTTCCTGCTCTGTTGCCAGTACAGTTGCAGATCTCAGCTCAGTAATAACAGCTTTATTAGCTTCTATTGTATCTGTTGAAATACTGTTTTTAGCCGCTTCAAATGCAGCAAAAAATATGGCTATATTTTTTTTATTCTTTCCTGTAATATCAAACATTTCGTCTTTTATCATTTCACTGCTCACAATTAATTCGCTGCCGGTTGATGCAATAACAACATGCTGTGGATTAGCATTCCATTTTTTTATTGTTTGCCCCAGTATTTTGTCTTCGCCTGCAAACAATATATCCCAGCCAAGGTCTTTTAATGCCTGGTAACTTATTGCAAGCGCCGTTTCTTTATCAATTTTTATAAGTGCAAAAAGACTGTTCCTGTTTTGGCATAAAAGTTATTTTGTAACAAGATGTCATTTTTTTCTGATTTTACAACACAGGACCACACATATTTTCTTAATCTTGTACCTTCGCCAAAAGAAAAAACGAGTATGGCGTTCAGAAATTTTAAAATGGTGGGCTATGTTATTTATGGCCGCGGTTCATTTAATCAGTTAGATGAAATTATTGCCCCGCATAGAAAAGGCAATGCGCCAATGGTATTTTTGGTAGATCATTTTTTTGAAGGCAAAGCCTTAGCCAGCAGGGTTCCGGTACTTGGTAACGATAAAATTATTTTTGTTGATGTTACCTACGAACCCAAAACAACTTATGTTGACAGTTTGGCCAACCAGTTAAAAGAAGAGTTTGGAATGATAAGCGGAGTAATTGGTATTGGTGGCGGTTCGGCAATGGATTTGGCAAAAGCGGTTGGTTTAATGATGAACAACCCCGGCTCTTCTGCCGATTATCAGGGATGGGATTTGGTAAAACAACCCGGAGTGTATAAAGCAGGTATACCAACATTAAGCGGTACCGGCGCCGAAGTAAGCAGAACAACGGTATTAACCGGCCCAACAAAAAAACTGGGTATGAATTCTGATTTTACACCCTTTGACCAGATTGTTTTGGACCCCGAACTTACTGCCAACGCACCGGTTAACCAGCGCTTTTACACGGGTATGGATTGTTATATACATTGTATTGAAAGTTTAACCGGTACTTATCTAAATGAGTTTAGTAAAAGCTATGGCGAAAAAGCATTACAGCTTTGCCGCGAAGTATATGTAAATAAAAGCGGCTGGGATGAAGAAAGTGATGATAAATTAATGATGGCATCTTATGCAGGCGGAATGAGTATTGCCTATAGCCAGGTTGGGGTGGCGCATGCCGTTAGTTATGGCTTAAGTTATTTGCTGGGCACAAAACATGGTGTGGGTAATTGTATTGTATTTGATAAGCTACAGGACTATTATCCCGAAGGCGTAAAAGAATTTAAACTGATGGTGGCAAAAAACAATATTGATATACCACAACATATTTGTGCAGGTTTAAGCGGGGCTGAATTTGATAAAATGATAAACGTATCGCTGGGCATGAAACCTCTTTGGGAAAACGCTTTAGGAAAAGACTGGGAAAAAATTATAACCAGAGAAAAACTAAGGGCTTTGTATGAATTATTGTAAGCTGGCTTAATTCTTTTTTCACTACATAATTTTTAATAGTATATTTCGTTATATACCCTAAAAAAGAAGAATGAAAAAAATTGTACTACTAACCATACTTTTTAGTGCCGTAAAACTTTTAACCGCCCAAACCGGTTCCGACGAAGACAAAAATGTAGTTATCAGTAAGTCCAACAAAGAATTCAAATTTGTAAAAGGCAATACTGAGCACCCTGTTTTAATAAAAGAAGAAAGCAGCAGGGTTTTTACCTGTAACAGCTACAGAACAGATGTGCAGGTGGTGGAGTTTTATAACGACATTGAGTCTATCGATGATGTTGACATTCGTGTAAACGAATCAAAGAAACATGGGATTTCCCCAAAATACGAGTATTATAATTCAGACGGTGTTTTCTATTCTGATGCCCATGTTTGTTATTTTAATTTACCCCTTTTAAAAAAGGGCAGTACATCTGAAGTAACCTTTAAAAAAACAACCCTGGACCCACACTATTTCACCAGCGTTTATTTTATGGATGTGCAGCAAATTGAGGAGCAGGAAATAAAAATAATTGTACCATCATGGATGCAGCTGGAAATTAAAGAATACAATTTTAAAGAATACAAGGTTCAAAAAAATATTACACCCGATGGAGACGAGACGGTTTACACTTACAGCATGAAAAATATTCCTGCCATGCGAAATGAGCAATCGGCGCCTGGTCCAGGTTATTATGTTCCGCATATATTAATACTATGTAAATCTGCACAGCCTAAAGATGAAAAATATACTTACTTTAACACAGTAAAAGAACAATACGAATGGTACAAAAAACTGGTACTGCAAATTGGCAACGATGAAAAGATAATCAAAGAAAGAACTGACGAGATTGTTAAAGGCCTTACATCTGATGAAGAAAAGGTAAAAACAATTTTTCAATGGGTACAGGATAATGTAAGGTATATAGCTTTTGAAAACGGTATTGCCGGATTTAAGCCCGAGAAAGCGCAGGAAGTGTTAAGAAAAAAATATGGTGATTGTAAGGGTATGGCAAATTTATTAACTGTAATGCTACGCTCTATAAATCTCGATGCCAGAAGATGCTGGATTGGCACTAAACATATTGCATATGATTACAGCACCCCATCACTTTCAGTAGATAACCACATGATTTGTGCATGGATGAATAAAGGAAAACCAGTTTATCTGGATGCTACCGAAAAATATATTGGCTTTGGCGAAATTGCTGAAAGGATACAGGGCAGACAAACGCTGATAGAAAATGGCAACCTATATTTATTAGAAAAAGTTCCCGTTGCAACACATCTGCAAAATACTGCTACAGAATCCAGAAAATTTTCTGTAGTAGGGAATAACCTAATAGGCCATGTAGTACAAATTTGGAAAGGAGAAAATAAGGAGTGGTTATTGTCCAGCCTCAATGATATCAAACAGGATAAACAGGAAAATGCATTAAAGCAATTTTTGGCCGAAGGCAAACAAAATTTTGAAATAAGTAATTTAAAAATTGATAATCTTTCTAATTATAATGCCGACTTAAAAGTAGAGTACGATGTGTTATGGAAAAACATACTTACTGTTTTTGATAAAGACACTTATTTAGATGCAGATAACCGCCGCAACCTGGAAAATTTTAAAATTGATACTGCAAAAAGAAAATTACCTTATTGGTTTAGTTTTAAAAATAACCTGGTTTTTGAAACAGAGATACAAATACCTGCCGGCAAAATAATAAATACATTACCCGAAAAATTATCCATCAAACAACATGGATATAGTTTTTATGCATCATACAGCAATGTAGCCGGAAAAGTTTTATATAAAAATGAGATTATCCTTAACGATCCTGAAATAAAACCAGCGAATTTTTTACAGTGGAATAAAGATATTGAACAGCTTACCAATTTTTATAACCAGCAAATCGTATTCACCCAAAAAAACTAATACATGAAGTTTATTATTTTATCTCTTGCAGTTATTTTTTCTGCAGTACCTGCTAATGTAAACGCCCAATCAAAAGATGCTGAAAAATATCGTAAAGAATCTGAGGAAATGCGTAAAACTGTTTGGGCCTGGGATAAACCACAATTTAAAATAAAGGAGGTACCACAGCAATATGCCAAGGCATCAAAAGTTATTATTGCACATCACACCGAACTTACCGCAGACAGCAAATCTAAGTTTGCATTTTACGGGTTTGGCTTTGGCCCCAAAAAAGAACAAACCCTTACAGAAGTAGTAAGGGAATTAATAAAAATCAATGATAAGAATGCGGTAAGCGATTATTCAGAATTAAGCTTTACACAGTTTCAAAGGTCCAGCGGATTTTATGCAGTGGAAAAAACAACCTCTTATGTGGGAGTAAGAGTAATAAAACCCAATGGCAGTATTAAAGAAATTAATGCAGATGATATTGTGCTTACTAAAGATTTGTCATCAGAAAAGAAAGCAAAAGTGGCTATCCCTGATTTACAACCCGGAGATATACTTGATTATTTTATAGCTACGGAACAATTTATGACAAACGATTTAAGTACTAAACCATATAGGGTACTTTTATTTGACGACGCTCCCATTCTTAGCCTTTCATTTCATGCTCAGTTAGGGAAAAAATATTCCATTGAGTATCGCAGTTATAATGGTGCACCAGAACTAAAAGTTGATAAAAATGACGATAAAGATATTATTGTTGATGTTGAAAAAAGCAATATTCCGCCATTTGAAACATCGCTTTGGGTGGCTGCTGCACAACAGCTGCCATTTATAAGAATGAATATTGCACTAGGGTATAAAGGATTTGGCAGTAAATATATGGATACCAAAAAACCCGGAGAAGTTTCTAAAAACACCAACAGCGAAGAATATTTGGATGACAAAGCAGGCAGTTTTTCGATGGATTATTTTAATGGCTATTGGATGAGGGCAGCTAAAGCAGAATTTGATGCAGTAGAAAGCGATGCTAAAAGAAAAGCAAAACAAACCGGTATTTCGTTTAAAGATTTAAGCGATGAAGATAAAGCTGCTTTGCTGTTTTATACAATCCGGTATACCAGGTTTCTGAACTTTGACATTAATAAACTTTCCGATAAAATAAGTATAGGCGATAATAGCTACAATGGTTTACCCTTTATTTTGTTTTGTACACTAAAAGCAGCAGGCCTCGACCCAGCAATTTTAGTAAGTAGCAATCGTATGAGTTACAGATTAGATGAAATTATGAGTGCTTCTGATTTGGAATCAGCTTCTTATTTAACAGGTACAAATAAATTTTTATCAATACAATCTGTTTATGATGTGCCTTTTGTAATACCCGAAAAAATTGAAGGACTTGCAAATACGAAAAGTTTTACGTTTGATCACCCAAACGCAGTAATGGGAATAAAAAAGATGATGGGACTTACCAACATTGCGCCAGGGCCCAGCATACCTGTAAGCGGCGCAGATAAAAATGCTCATATCGAAAACCTTAAACTGTCATTAACAACAGATAAAAATAATCTTTCGGTACGTCGCTCCACTACAATGAAGGGTTACTATAAAGCAGACGAACAAAAAAATTTAATACTGTATGAAGACTTTTATGAATCTGAAAGAAAAGCCTTTAACGACGAAATGTCTTTAATTGAAGAATTAGAGGATGGTAAAAAAAGTAAAAAATATGTAGACGAGGTAAAAAGTGCATTTGCCGAAGCCAGAAAAAAACAGAAAGATGCTTTTATAAAAGAGGCTAAAGACTGGTTTGAACAGGATATAACCGAGTTAAAAGATTATAAAACCGATAACCTTGGTGTAAGGCACACCACACCGGATTTTATATACAGCTCAAATTTTAATTTAGGCGGGTTGGTAAAAAAAGCAGGCAATAATATTATTGTGGAAATTGGAAAAATACAAGGACAGCCACTTGTTATAAAAGAAGAACAACGCAAAAGGGATTTAGATATTTATATGCCTTACGCCAGAAGTATTGAATATAATATTGAAATAGAAATACCCGAGGGCTATACAGCCGAAGGCGTTACAGCATTAAACAAAAGTGTAGAAAACGAAGCTGGTTTTTTTAAAGCAGAAGCAAGTGCTACAGACAAAGCAGTAACAATAAAAGTAAAAAAACATTATCTGCATAATTTTGAACCGGCAAAAAATTGGGATAAAATTATTACTTTTACCGATGCCTCAAGCGAATGGGTAAATGCAAAATTACTTTTAAAGAAAAAGTAATTTTGAATAAAAAAAACGAAAGGGCATCCTTTCGTTTTTTTATTAATGAATCATAAATAAAATTAAAATTCTGCACTCTTCGGATACCGTGGAAAAGGAATTACATCCCTGATATTACCCATGCCTGTTACAAATTGTACTAAGCGCTCAAAGCCAGCATGCGGACAAGCACCAAACTTTCTGGTATCCAGATACCACCACAATTCTTCTGTAGGAATAGGCATATCTTCCATGGGTTTTAATAGTTTATCCATTCGTTCTTCTCTTTGGCTGCCGCCAACAATTTCACCAATACCGAGCGCCAAAATATCCATGGCTGCAACTGTTTGCCTGCCGGCTTCGCAATTATCATTCTGACGCATGTAAAAAGCTTTTCTCTTGATGGTGGCGGTACATTTACCCCGATTATTTGGGGCCATTGGTGCTTGCCTACCCTGCATACCACCAACTGCGTTGCAGCAAAAGCTTTGGATTATTAACTGGCCAGATGGAGGGCTTTAACACCACAAATTGCGACCTCCAATTTTTAAGTTTTATATATTTACGTGTAAAATAAAAACAATGGCAAAAAAGGAATTACAAGCATTGGTGGTAGAACAAAAAATATTGAACCGTATTTATGTTGTAAGGGGATAAAAAATAATGTTGGATAGGGATTTAGCCGAACTATTTGGAATAGAAACCAGGGTATTAAAACAAGCCGTTAAAAGAAATACAGAACGCTTTCCAAAAGATTTTATGTTTGAGATGACAGGTAAAGAAATAGACGGGATGGTATCACAAAATGTGATACCATCTAAAAGTTATTTTGGCTGTGCGGCACCTTTTTGTTTTACTGATCAGGGTGTAAAAATGTTACCTTGCATTTTAAGTAATAAAACAGCCGTTGGAAAATTAATGATTTGAAGCTGCTTAACATTGGCGGCAAAAAAAATTACATCTCTTTTGAGTACTTAAAGGCACGAACCGAGGCGTAATAAACCCCATCGCCAAGGTTAGTGAATTTACAAACCAAATTTTGAATGCTTTATTTATATGCATTCGTGAGCCACGACGCAGGCGTAGAGATTATGTAAGCGTTGATGGTTCAATGTTAGATTCATCAGGATTTGGATTAAAAACAATTTCTGTGATTTGCATAAGCCTATCTTTATCTTGGTCTAATACTTTAAATGCCTCAAACGGTTTATCGGCATTAAAAAAACGGTTGATTATTATGCCAATTATATCTGCAATTTGTATTTCAAAATTTAAGTATGATTCAAAAAAATCAACTTTACTATCAACAAAACTTCTAAAATTCAGGAAATCAGATTTATGTAGTGGCTCTGTTGTTAGTTTAGTAAGCAATGAAATTGCAAGTAGTTCTTTAAAATATTGTTTGGATTGTGGCCCAGTTATAAAATCTTTATCAATTTTAATAGCTAAGCTTTTCTCAAATGTTTCTGTATTTGAGGTATTGTTTGCATCAAATATTTTCTTTGCTTTTGTATAAGCTTTTACAATTACTTTTTGTAAAAGGATAAGTTTACTGTAGTGCTGGTAGTTCATTTTTTTTGCATTTTTATACCATGGCACAAGGCCATCATATAACTTCATCGTTTTACGAGTTACTTTCCATTCGTTTTTTGCCAGTTTTAGTGTTCTATTAATCCTAACTATAGCAAGGTTTTTAAATCTTTTTATTAAAACCTCTGGATTGTTTTTGGGTTGAAAATTAACAATTTCGCAAATAACCTTTGGTTCTACACAACATACTTTAGTTACAAAAGAAAGCAGTTCATGATCTAATAATTCACTTCCCTTAATTTCGTTTTTCTCATTTCTTCTTTTAATTGGGATTGAATTAAACCATTCTAAAAATTGTTTCTGCTTTTTTTCAATACCATTTTCATAATGGTCAATTATTGCCGCAACAAAAAAACTATGCTTATTAGATGTAGGCGAAAAATCACCAGATTCGTCAATTGCAATCACCATCATTACTTTTGTTTTTGTAGGTAAATTTATATTGTCTTGTTTTGCGAAATTCTTCTCCACCCCGGTTCGTATCTTCAAAGAAACGTTGTTAGATAAAGTTTGTGAATTATTTTAAATGAACTAAGGCGAAGAAATACAATTGTAAAACACCTTCTCATTTTTTATTAAAACTTAAATGCAAATGTTATACCAATAGGGTAGCTAAAGGCCTTTAATATTTAATACGAAATTTTTTATTTTTTGGATAAGCTCTTTTTGCTTTAATAACTAATTGGTTAAAGTTTTCCTCATTCTGATTTTCTTTATAGTAATAAACCAAATATTCGTATATACTTTCGTAATTTTCTCCAGTAATGCCTTGGTCAATAATTTTCTGATAATTTAAAACCCCGTTCTTTGTATCATTATTTTTAAAAGCAGATGATGCAATATTAAGAATCAAACCAGTATCAAATTTTGAAAATTTAAACCCTTCATAACTATAATCTTTTAGAAAAACATAATCTTCAACATCAAGTGCTTTTGAAAAAGATTGATAGGCTAATGAGTATTTCATTTCATTAAAAGCTTTAGAACCTAAATCAAAGAAGCCATTGTATAAATCAAAGTAAGATGCATATGATTCTGATTTTAGTCTAATGTCAAGTTTATCTAATTCTTGGTTTTTCTTGAAGACCCCAAAAGAAATAGTTTTATATTTCAGTGTATTTTCAATTGAATTATTTGATTCCTTTGAAAACGCATTATATACCCTTCCGCAAAAAAATAACACTTCAGAATTTTCTCTGTTCGCAGAAACATTCATATGCTCATCTATTGCATCTTTTGCTTCAACATTTTTATTTAAGCGCAGCAACTCGTTAATCTCTGCTAAACTTTTTATTTTAGCCTTCGCTAATTCTACTTGTTCACGCTCTTCCCTATTATTTGAATAATCATAATTACCGTTCCCGTTTAATATAGTTAGTGTATTTGCTGAAAAATCTATTTCTATTTTTCCAAGTTTTTTAATTGCAGATTGTCCTAATAATAAAGGTGCATTAAGGTTATTTACAATCGAGGCCTTTACATTAAAAAGCTTTAATCCTGCAAATTCAATCTCTTTCAAATTCAAAGTTACCCCTTCGTTGATGGCTCCAGTTGCGTCTGAATACTTCGAGGTGCCGGTAATATCTTTTGTATTTAAATACCCATTCTTAAACATAAACCTAGCTTCGGTTAATGATATCGAAACATCTGAGGCTCCTGTATCAAAAATAAATGAAAGACTTAAGCCATTTATTTTGCATGGTACAATCGAAACCCCTCCCTCTCTCCTCATTTTAATAGTAGTTTGGGAATTCGATATTAAAAATGACATTGTTCCCCAAAGGATTAAATAAATTTTTTTCAAAATAAAATGGTATTTAGTATCTCATTCTTAGTTCGATAAACGAAATAAAAATTTTTATGTCTCACTATTCAATAAATAATTATTAAGGTGCAAAATCTTCTCATGTAATTATGCATTTACGGAAAATAACGATACATATCTTTTCTTGCTAAAACCCTCACTAATTCAATAGTATTGTTTTCAAAAAAGAAACCGATACGATAATTTCCAATTCTTATTCTGTAAGCAGTTTTATACCCCGTTAATTTTTTACAAGCTTTTAATGATGAAAGTTTTTCGGCATTTTCAATCTCTTGAATAACAGCAGCTATTTCTCGTTGAACTTTAAGCGGCAATTTTATAGCATCTTTTGAAAAAGATTGCCTGATTCCAATATTCATTTTTTGCCTGATAAACGTTTAACGAATGTTGCCTTTTCTGCTTTGCTCAGTAATTTTGTCTTACGACCTTTTACCATTGCGGCGTACAATGCAGCATCCTCTTCTGCTTCGGTACGAAAGCCTATTTTTAAACTGCTTAAAAAAGCTTTTAAAACTTTTTCTTCGTTTTTATTTTTAGTTTCTACAATAAGTGTCATACAATAAATTTAATTCTTTTTTTGCATTTACTTTTTATTACTTAGCCTTGGTTTTCCTCAATAGCCTAAAATTCCGCACTCTTCGGATACCTAGGAAAAGGAATTACATCCCTAATATTTCCCATACCAGTTACAAACTGCACCAAGCGTTCAAAACCTAAACCAAAACCTGCATGTGGGCAAGCACCAAATTTACGGGTATCTAAATACCACCACAATTCTTCGGAAGGTATATGCATTTCTTCCATGCGCTTTAATAATTTGTCCATACGTTCTTCCCTTTGGCTACCACCAACAATTTCACCAATGCCTGGCGCAAGAATATCCATGGCTGCTACAGTTTGTCTACCGGCTTCGCAATTATCATTTTGGCGCATATAAAATGCTTTTATCTCCGCAGGATAATTAGTTAAGATAACTGGTTTTTTAAAATGCTTTTCTACTAAATATCTTTCATGCTCACTCTGCAGATCAACACCCCATTTATCTATCAGGTAAGTAAACTTTTTCTTTTTGTTGTGGTTGCATTCCCTTAAAATTTCTATTGCTTCGGTATAAGTTAACCTTTCAAAATTATTATCTACCACAAAATTTAATTTATCAACCAAACCCAATTCACTTCTTTCTAATAATGGTTTTTGTTTTTCTTCTTCTTCCAAACGTTGGGCTAAAAATTCCAGATCTTCTTTATTATGTTCCATTGCATGCTTAATCACATATTTAATAAATTCTTCTGCAAGGTTCATATTATCTTCCAAATCGTTAAAGGCCACTTCGGGTTCAATCATCCAAAACTCTGCAAGGTGCCTTGTTGTGTTACTGTTCTCTGCACGAAAGGTTGGGCCAAAAGTATAAATATCACTAAAAGCCATAGCCGCTAATTCTCCTTCCAGTTGTCCGCTTACGGTAAGGTTGGTGCTGCGGCCAAAAAAATCTTCTTTAAAGTTGATAGAACCATCTTCGTTTTTAGGAGCCGTACCATCCAATGGCAAAGCCGTTACTTTAAACATTTCGCCAGCGCCTTCGGCATCACTTGCTGTAATAATTGGTGTATGCAAATACACAAAACCTTTATCGTTAAAAAACTTATGTATTGCAAAAGCTAACGCATGCCGCACACGGAATACGGCACTAAATGTGTTGGTCCTAAAACGTAAGTGGGCAATCTCCCTTAAAAATTCCAGACTGTGTTTTTTAGGTTGTAAAGGAAATTTTTCTGCATCGCTATCTCCTAAAATTTCTATTTCGGTAGCTTTTAATTCTACTTTTTGGCCTTTGCCTAAAGATGCAATTACTTCTCCCGTTGCTTTAATGCAAGCACCAGTGGTAAGGCGTTTTAGCAGCGCATCATCAAACTTATCCAGCTCGGCTACTATTTGTATATTATTATTGGTGCTGCCATCATTTAAAGCTATAAACTGGTTGTTACGAAAAGTGCGTACCCAACCCATTACGGTGGCCTGATAATTAGCATTATTGTTTGCCAATAATTCTTTTATCTTAATTCTTTTATTAAACATAAACTCTATTTGTAGAGTGCAAAGATAAGAGATTGTATGAACGGGGGTTTTAGCTGGTTACCGGGAATCCTGTAAAAATCCATCCGAACCAGCAAACAAGTCTAAAAGAAAATGTATAGATTTGTAAAAACAGATTTATTATGAAAGGCTTTTCTTTACTTGCCAGACCTGACCGCAAGGGAAAAATTCTTCAGATTGATGTAAAAGAGTTAGTTAAGAACCCTCAAAAATTTGAGGATATGATTGATGTGCTAATTGCTGAAGAAAGAAAGACAGAAAAAAGTATTCCCTGGGAACAAGCAAAAAAACAATTGAAAAAAGTAGGGAAATTATAAGTGCTGCTTATCTGTAAATTTCTTTTCGGTGACCAATTTTAATAATGTCTACTATCTTAATTTCATCTTCAATACTATAGATAATTCGATAATCCCCAACACGTATTCTGTATAAATCTTCCGCAGAACCTTTTAACTTTTTTATACCATCAGGCCTGGGGTTTAAGGCAAGTGCATCAATTGCCTTTTCCGTTTTCTTAACAGTAGCCTTAGGCAATTTGCTAAGTTCTTTTAACGCAGAAGGCTTTATAGAGATGGTGTACATAATTTGATTGTTTATCCAAAACTAATAGTTATTTGACTTTAATTATCCACATTCCATCCAATTATGGATACAATGTTTTAAATAAGTCAGCTATTTTCAGCATAAGCCCTGCCTATGTAGACCAATCAGGGCAAAAAACATGTTTCAAAAAAAATTGCATTTTCTCAAAAAACACCGTAATATTGCAATGGAATCCAACTGATAAGGTCTATCCAATCATTCGCTTCATCAGCTACTCATATTCCATCAATATAAATTCTCAATTACAATTTCAGATTTTAAGACGGCTTTTTTGAAAAAATCATTTTCAACCTTTTATGTACGATATTTCACAACTGAACGACCTGCTCGTTCCTGAATTGCTTGACATTGCAGAACAACTTCGCATTTCCAACGCAAAAAAATTAAACAAACAGGATTTAATAAATCACATCCTGGATAAACAATCCCTTATGAGCACAGCAAAAAACGAAGACGAAAAGCCTAAACGCAAGCGCA
>JAYSTT010000414.1:0-17641 GCA_043719495.1 Ferruginibacter sp.
TATAATTTTAATGCAAGAAACAAATAAAATAGAAGACCTCCAATACCGTGAGCAGGGTATTTTACCATTTCATTTTTCTATACATCCATGCTACCAGCCGTTGCATATCAATATTGTCCAGTTGCCGGTTCATCTTTTTTATATAGTAATTAGATATAACCCAATTCATTGGAAATTCTTCTTTATTTTTTGTACTGTCTGTTAATGGCCGGTATAAGTTTACAGGTATATAGCCGGTATCTTTTTGATTTTGATAAATGCCCTCCAAATATTTAATAAGCCGCCAGTCATTTACTGATGTTTGAGTACCATAAGCGCCAACCAAGGTAAGTATGGGAGCTGCCAAATCATTAATAATGGGGTGCACTTTATTAATATTGCCACCGCCACTCCATCCATTTTGTGCATGAATTACGTAAAATTTTATTTTATTAAGCCAGGGTTTTGCTATAGCATTTGTCTTTATATATTCTTTTAAGCCAATCAGCATTTCATTTACAATACCTGCGCCTGAATTATCGAAATAGCCGCCATCAACATAATAACTGCTATCTATACGGCCGGCCGGGCTTAAATAAGGAAATCTTGCCCCCATAACTACTGCTGTACTTAATTTAATATCCCTGCCGGGTTTTAAGGTTTTTAAAATATCTATTCGGCTGCCGAAAATTTTATAATCTAAAGCAATGCTGCTAATTACAGAGGGCCTTCCATCCTGCATACGTGTAGCATTAATACAGATCATTGGCAGGTTTTCATTACCGGTACCAAATGGAATTAAATCAGAAACCGGAGTAATAAATTTCCCCATTAAAAAAGATTTTTCTCCCTGCTCCATTCCATCTTCCAAAGCTGCAGCCCGGTCGTTAATAAAAGGTAATGGAATTATTGGCCTTAAAAAATCGGGGCCCAATGTACGTGCAACGGTGTAAGTTAAAAAATCGGACTGCAAATAATCCTGTGCACCCTGAGTAAAAGTTTGATGCTCATTTGCAAGAGCTTCTTTATTTTTTAATAAGGCTAAAAAAGTTCCGTTACCAACACTACCGCCCGATGCCCCCGATAAACAGAAAAGATGTTGCGAAAACTTTCCTTTTGTAATATCTTCCAATTTACTAAGTACCGATGCAGTCCAGTAGCCGCTACGTGAAGCGCCCCCATCTGCTAAAACAAAAAATACAGGGTAAGAAGAATCCTGTTCAATTTCAATTTTTCTTTTATCGGCCCATTTATCAAAATAATTATACAAAGAGGGGCGGCTGTTAAATACCTGAATACCCGGTTCTTTGTAATCAATTAATTTTGCCCAGTGAGGTTCAAATATTTTTCCAAAAACTATTATTACCACCCAAAGTGCCATGTGTAAATTAACTTTAAGCTTTATTGATACAAAAGTGATAAAACTAAAAAAGCCAACCAGTACTCCAAAAGAAATAATTACTGCGGCAAAACTGCCCAGCGATACAGAAAAATTATAATTGAAGATGGTAAGAAAGTAAATTACAAGGGAAAGTGCAGTAATAATATTATAAGTAATAAAAAACCATTTTTCTTTTTGAGGTATGTTGGCATTGTACAAAACTCTTTCCCAAAGGCCAATAGTAAATTCATTACCTTTTTGTTTTTCCGCTACCTGCCAGTCCTCTATGGAAGAAAAATCTAAAGGCATTTCATAAGTGTCTTTGTCCTTGTTTTTTACTGCCATTCTGCCGCGGCGGATAACTACTATAAAAACAAAAATAATTTGTAAAAGAATGATGGAGACAAGCAGTGACCACGAATTAGTAATTACCGTATTCAGCATTAATAAACCTGCAGTAAGGCAGCCCATTAAAATATAAATTTTTATAAACCTTGCTTTTTCCTTCTTTTCTTTTTCTATTAACTGTACTTCCGTATCCAAATTAATATCTTTAGTAATTCGCAAACTTTTGTCCCTTATTTTTTTAAATTGTTTATATAAGAAAAAATAGGAAGCAAAAGAAATTATTAATAAACCCCAATCGAAGTATTTGGGTAATGTAACCGATAAATAAGCATCTTCTGGTAACCTTAATAAAGCAATCCAAACAATACTAAACCCTAAAAAGCCTAACAGCCTTGGTGTATGAAATGCAAGGTTTTCATTCTCTTGATATAATTTATTTTTTCGGTAAACTAAAATGCGGCTGCTGTACCATGATACTAAAGTGTAAAAAAGAATAGCTAATAATATTATTCCACCCATGTATTTTTTTTCGAGCATATCGTTTAAAACATCTTTTCCCTGCGATAATTGCCAAAAGCAGGCAAATGTTGCAAACAGAAAAATAACTGCGGGAAAAAGCAACCAGATAATTTTAAGAAATGCTGTAAAAAGCTGCAAAGGCTTTTTAAATATTTTCCAGAGGAATCTTAAAACATGCCAAATTGGTATTAATAAATTCCAGAGTTGATGGATAAGTTTTGACATAGCATATAAGTTTAAATAGAAAGATAACTAAACAATTGCTGCTATGCAATACCCTAAATCGGTAAGTGGGTTTTTATTTTGAAGAAGTATTTAATGTTTTCCACAGCAGGTCTTTAAGTTCTTGTAAACCCTGCCCGGTTATTGATGAAATAAAAATATGAGGAATATTTTTTGGTAATTCTTTTTGTATGGCTGTTTTTAACTCATCATCCAGCATATCACTTTTACTAATAGCAATTACAAAATCTTTTTGCAGCATTTCGGGGTTGTACTGCTCCAGTTCATTCAGTAAAATTTCAAACTCTTTTTTGTGATCCTTACTATCGGCGGGAATTAAAAACAATAAAATAGAATTACGTTCGATATGACGTAAAAAGCGATGACCCAATCCTTTTCCTTCGGCAGCACCTTCAATAATACCAGGCAAATCGGCAATACAAAAGCTTTTACCATCCCGGTATTCTACCATGCCTAATTGGGGAACAAGGGTTGTAAAAGCATAATCAGCAATTTTTGGTTTTGCTGCAGTTATGTTGCTTAATAAAGTTGATTTGCCGGCATTGGGAAAACCTACTAAACCCACATCTGCCAATACCTTAAGTTCTAAAACTTTCCAGCCTTCTTCCCCGTCTTCGCCTGGCTGTGCATATTCTGGTGACTGGTTAGTGGCAGTTTTAAAATTGCTGTTACCCAGGCCACCACGGCCCCCTTTTGCTAAAATCACTTCTTGCCCGTCTTCTAAAATCTCTGCAACTATAGTATTGGTTGCTTCATCTTTAGCAACAGTACCCAATGGCACTTCTATAATAATATCTTTACCGGTAAGCCCACTGCTGTTATTTTTGCTTCCATTTTCCCCATTATCTGCCAGTACATTCTTAAAATAGCGCAGGTGCAATAGCGTCCATAACTGGTTATTGCCTTTTAAAATAACATGGGCACCACGGCCGCCATCGCCGCCATCGGGGCCACCCATGGCTGTAAGTTTATTACGCATAAAATGTTTGCTGCCTGCACCACCATGGCCACTGCGGCAAAATATTCTAATCTGGTCTACAAAATTTGATTTTTCTGACACGCAAAATATTTAATTGGTAAAGGTCTGTAAAATTTAAAGAAAAATGCTTTATAATCGGCAATAGTAATTAATCAGGCGGTAATATTCATTTAAACTCCTTAGGCAATTTTATATCATTCCATGTTTTATAGTTTCCAAATTGGGCTTTATAGTTTTCAGGAATTTCTCTCAATGGTTCACAGGCATTAAATTGTTCAAACATATCTTTTTTACAATTCCTGCTATAATTTTGTGCCTTTAGTTTTCCATTCCATCATTTCATCATTCACGGCTTTAATTTTTTTTGCAGGATTACCAACAATTAAACTTCTGTGTTAAAATATTTCATCAGCCTTTATAAAACTTAAAGCGCCTACAATACATTCATCACCTAAAATAACATTATCCATTATAACCGCATTCATACCCACCAAACAATTGTTTCCAATTGTTGCGCCGTGGCCAATATGTGCACCGGCTTTTAATACAACAGTTACACCAGGAAACATGTGATTGGTACAATTCTCCTGCACATTGGAACCATCTTCAATTACTATTTGCCCCCAATCGCCACGGATAGCAGCGCCGGGACCAATGTAACAATGCTTACCAATAATTACATTGCCGGTAACGGCAGCCTGCGGATGAACAAAAGAAGATTCATGCACAAATGGAATATAGTTTTTATAAGAATAAATCATATCAATGATTTGTCGGTACGGTAACAGGTTCCCTTAAACATAGCAACAACATGTTCCTTTTGATTAGTTATGGTAATATGGTACAAGCCGGTTGATTTTCCATTGTGTAATTCTTTTGCCTCAGCAGTTAATACATCATCAACATGCACCGGTTTTATAAAACTGATTGAGGTATCCAATGCAACTGATAAAACATTGCGGTTGTTGCAGGCAAATGCAAAAACACTGTCTGCCAACGAAAATGCAATACCACCATGCACAATACCAAAGCCATTAATCATTTCTTTACGTACTGTCATTTTTATTTTACTGTAACCTTCTTTTACGTCCAGCACTTCAATACCCAGCCATTGGCTGAAAAAATCGTGTTGCATCATGTGGGCAACAACCTCTTTTGCTTTTTCGTTATTGGACATATGCTTATAGTACAACGGGTATAAAAATATTTTTAAAATCAAAAGCATAAGGCGATGGGCCATTTATTTGCAAATGAGCCAGCCTTTCTACTGCATCAGCTAAAGTGGGAGTTGCACCTGCAGGTATATACCAGAGTACGTAACTGGGTTGCCCTAAATTTCCAAACCATTTTTTTCTGTCTTTCATCACCAATTTGTGGGCAGTACTATACACAAAGTTTTTTAAATGTGCTGCTGTTTCCCAAACGGTAAAATTTACTATTATACGGTCATCATTGTAGGGATTGTAAGAGGTGGCATTACCATCATCCGATTTTAACCGCCACACAAAACCTTCGCTTTGTTCCCCAAGTAAATTTATTTCGTCTAATTGTGCCACAAAATCTTTCATCACGTCATCATTAATACCTACACCAATCATCCGGCTTATATTTAATTGGGCAATATGTTGTGTTTGGTTATTCATCTTCAAAAATTTCTTTGTTATTCTCCTTTAAAATTTGGTTGACGCTTCTCTAAAAATGCATTAATGCCTTCTGTATAATCTTTTGTTGCTGCCGATTTTTGCTGAAATTTATCTTCTATCAATAACTGTTCTTCCCAGTTACCAAAAAACGACATATTTAAAGCATGCTTGGTATAAGCTAAACCTTTAGTAGGCATTTGAGAAAGTGTTGTTGCAATTTTTTTACTCTCTTCTTCAAAATTTGCATCAGTAAAAACTTTATAAATCATCCCCATTCTTTCTGCATCAGTTGCGCTTACTTTATCTCCTGTCATCATTAACGCACTTGCTTTTTGCCAGCCTATTAATCTTGGTAAAGTAAAAGTGCCCCCACTATCCGGTATCAAACCAATTTTACTAAAGGCTTGAATAAAGGATGCAGATTCTGTTGCCACAACCACATCGCAACATAAAGCGATGTTTGCACCGGCTCCCGCGGCTACTCCATTTACTGCACACACCACAGGTTTGGGCAAATTTCTAATTCGTTTTACAATGGGATTATAATGTTCATTCAATATATCTTTAATGGATATTTTATTTTCTCCAACCAGTTCGCTAATATCCTGCCCGGCGCTAAAGGCTTTACCTACACCGGTAATATATACACAGCGTACATCCGGTACACTGGCACATTCATCTAAATGTGCCTGTATACGCAAGGCCATCTCCCGGTTAAAGGAGTTGTATTTATCGGGCCGGTTGAGTGTTATATACGCAACAGAATTTTTTATTTCGAAAAAGATGGAAGACATAGAATTTATTTAATAATAAATAATTTATACTTCAAAGCTTTTAACTTCTGAATGATTTAAAAGAAAATTATTTACAGCATCGTAATTTCTGTCTGGAGAACTTATCCGGTATAAATAAACCGCATCATTTTCTTCCTTAACTATTTTCATACAGCGGAATGTAGTACGGTTGGATAGAAAAAATGACTCAAACTCTTCTCTGAAATTTTTGCCGAGTGCCACAGTTTTAATTCTGTAATCTTTTACCCGGTGTAAATTATTGATAAATCTTTGTACAGGTTCTAAAACAAACAATGTAATTACTACCATTACAGATACCACAATGGCTATTGGATAATTATGATAACCGATTGCCATACCCAATGCAGCTGTTACCCAAATTAAAGCAGCGGTAGTTAATCCATTTACTGAAATACCTTCTTTAAAAATTACACCGGCACCAATAAAACCAATACCGGTTACAATATTACTGGCAATCCTGTCGGTACTGTCACTTTCTTTGGAAAGAATGGTGTACAAACATGAACCCACACAAATCAAAATCATTGTTCTGAATCCGGCGGGCTTACTTCGGAATTCCCTTTCTAAACCAATGATGGCACCAATTATAAAAGCAGCAGAAACTTGGGCGGCTTCTTCAAAATAAACAGATAAATCCATAAGTATAAATTTAAGCAATTGTTGTAAAAGTAATACAACAACCTTAATGGTGCAGGAAATAATTAAAATGATTTATGCTGCTATTGTATTACCATTAAACTTTTGGGGTAAGCAATTTAAAATTTACTGAGGAGTTTTGTGTTTAAAAGAATTTACTAAGGGTAATTGCTATAATCGGTAACTATACCTAAAAACAAAAATTTATTTTATAAAACCATATTTTTTTAGCAGTAACTCCCCGTCTTTTATTAACCCTATACCCGGGGCGTAAAATTTATAGCTTATATCTTTAGGTTCAAGTGGTGTTGTTTCTTCTATCTTTAATACATTGGTATATTTTCCAGCCGGGGTTTCAAGCATTTCATTGATGCTTATTATTTCTGCCCGGTCCATTGCAATTGACGGGGCAATTTCCTGATAATATTTTGAGCCTAAAAGAAAAATACCCGGCAAACCAATGCCAGCTTTATTATTACCTTCTGCCATCCAGGCACCATCATGATTAATAATTTTACCATTTTTATATATGTCTACTTCTTCACCAAAATAAAAAATACTGCCTGTTTGTTTGCAGAAGGCAAAGAAATTTCTTGAGATCTCTACTGTCTTTCCGTTAACCGATTCATTTTCTTCAACAACCCTGGTTTCTACATTGCCAATTTTTTTTGTTTCACTTAAAACTGTTATTACAAGGCGGGTTGAATCGTTCTTCTCAACGCCTTCAAGTATTAGCTGGTAACCCGGCTCAAGGATAAAATAAGCATTTCTGCCGGTTGTTGTAAAGGAGCAGCTATCCTGCATCAGGTATGCTGTAAATTCTTTTGCTTTGCTTGTTTTTTTGGTTTGAGCTTCGCTATAAAAATTTACTGTTACCAAGAACAAAATAATGATTGACAGGATTATTTTTTTCATCTTTTATAAAATTAAAATTTATACACTACCCCAATACCCAAACCAAAAGTATAAGGGTAAGTTTTTACAACATTACCTTTATTGATAGCCCCCAATGAATATTTAAAATAAGGCATGGCACTAATGCTCATTTTTTTTGATAATTGATATTGCACCTCGGGAGTAAGTATTAAACTTGGGCTGATTTTTTTTATACTTTTCAATTTTGTGATGTATTCTGTTTCGCTGTTAAAACGGTCTTCTACATCGGTGGTTAATGTTGCTTTTGTTAAAAAATTAAATGTAACACCAGCACCGGGATGAAAAGTTATTTTTTTGTTACCCAACTTATATTTAACAAGTAAAGGTATGCTGATATAATGCAATGTATGATTGGCACCGTTGGCAAACAAACTATCTCCCACGGCAGGTGTGGCACTGAACGATGGCAGCAGGTAACCATAACCATAAGAAGTATTATAGCGGTATTTTATTGCTCCTGCATCATCTTTTTCTGCATAAATTTTTGTTGGGTCAATACTTATATCGGAAGCAGAATAAGTAATGCCTGATTGAAGCATTATTTTCTTCCCAATTTTATAACCCAATAAAATCCCTATAGAAGAGGAGATATCGCTGCGTTCCCTATTTTCAATACCATTTTTATTATCGTGGCTGTTTTTTTCATCATTTTCCAGGCGGTAGGCGGTGTAATCTGGCGCAACAAAAGCAGTAAGCGTAAATCTGGAATTATTTTTTTGCTGCTTTTTATTATTATTTTTTGCTGATGTATTGTTTACAACTGGTAACAACGAATCTGTTTTTGCAGCACCGGGAATTGTAGAAATATTTTTTTCTGCATTAATTGGCTTTACCTGCGCATTAAAAACATCCGCATCTGTTATTTTTTTTGGGATATTTTTCTTTAAGCTTTCAACATCATTTTCATCAGTGGTTGTCTCTTCTTCCGTTGTGCCTGTAGTTATTTTTACTGCAGTTTTTCCTTTTTTTATAATTGATATTTTTTTGGAAGAAAATACATCTTGTTCCTCTTTGCTTACAGCATTATCTTTTGCAGCTGTATTATCAACTATTTGTTGTGGAGCAAAAGAATTTGTTGAAGATTGTTCTTTTTTATTTGCTGCAGTACTCCTTGTTTCATTGTTGTTAGCCGGTTCTTTTAATTTCTGTTCTGCCATATTATAATTATTGGCAGTACCCTGTGGCGTATTTTTATTTTTTGATGTGTTAAAATAAATAATAGAAAAAGTTGAAATGCCAATCAGCAGCAGCAACAATAGCAAAGTTCTTTTTCTTAGCCTTGTAAATTTATCTTTATAATTAGTAGCATCTGTTTTATCAAGGGCTTTATCTATATTTTCCCAAATATGCCCACGGGGCTGCTGGTTCAGCTTATTTATTTCATTGCTGAATTGTTCGCCAATATCTTTATGTAAATGTTTATCCATTTAAAATCTTTTTTTCAATACTTAAATTTTTTTTAACAGCGTTTTGCAAAATGCGTTTTGCCTGTGCAAGGTTCGATTTGGAAGTGCCTTCTTCCACACCCAGCAGTTCAGCAATTTCCCGGTGTTTGTATCCTTCAAAATGATACAGGTTAAAAACCATGCGGTATGCCGGCGATAAAGATTGTACCAGGGCCAGCATTTCTTTTCCACTTATTTTTTCTACAATGTTAGCATCATAGCTGTCATCATGCAATTCTGCATTTAACGATACCACCATCCGTAAGTTTATCTGGCTCCTTAATTTTTGCAAGGCACAATTCACCATAATCTTCCGTATCCAGCCTTCAAAAGAGCCTTCGTTTTTAAACTGGCCAATAAATTTAAATACCCTTATAAAACCATCCTGCAAAATTTCTTCTGCTTCTTCTAAATTTTTAGAATATCGCATGCACACAATCAGCATTTTAGGGGAGAAAAGCTTATATAAATCCGACTGGCAACCTCTGTTGCCTGCAATACAGCCAGCAATAATATCTTTTAAATTATCTGTCAAATACAAGCGGTATTTATTTAGTAGATGCAGTACAACACAAAAATAGTTGTGTTTTTCAGCATTTTTTTTAAAATAATTCCTGTTCAGTTATAAAACGCTGGTTCTGCCGGATTATTTTTTGGATTAACACAACTATTTTTTCTTAGTCTGCTATCTCTCATAATGAAGGCTCCTAAAATTATTTTGAACAAAAAATAAACTAATGAAAATTTATAAGGTAATATGCTGCAGTATAGTTTTATTTATTTTTTCTGATAAAGTAATGGCCCAGAAAATTACTATCAGCGGTTATGTAAAAGATGCAGCTACAAAAGAAGCATTAATTGGTGCTTCGGTTGTAAATGTAAATACCCAAACAGGCACATCCACTAATCAATATGGCTTTTTTTCTTTATCAGCTTCCGTTACTGATACGGTTGAAATAATTATTTCTTATGCCGGCTATACCATCCAGGCAAAAAAAATTACTGTAAAAAATAATTTACAGTTAACCGTTTTATTGGAATCATTAAAAGGAAATTTAAATGAAGTAATTGTTACATCCGGAAAAAATAACCGTAATGTGCAAAAAGCACAAATGGGTGTTATTGATGTACCATTAAGGGCAATAAAAAATCTTCCGGTAATTTTTGGCGAAAGGGATGTGTTGAAAATTATTCAACTGCTGCCCGGCGTACAGGCGGGGCAGGAAGGTACCACAGGTTTTTATGTACGGGGCGGCAACCTGGACCAAAATTTAGTGCAACTGGATGAGGCAACGGTTTACAACCCCAATCACCTGTTTGGTTTGTTCAGCACTTTTAATGTAAACTCCATTAATCATGTACAATTAATTAAAGGTGGCTTCCCTGCAGAGTTTGGAGGCAGGCTCAGTTCTATTTTAGATATTACTATGAAGGAAGGTAATAAAACAAAATTTCAAACAGAAGGCGGTATAGGTTTACTTTCTAATAATCTTACATTTCAGGGGCCAATTAAAAAAAATAAATCCTCCTTTATTATTTCTGCAAGACAAAGCAATATCAATCTGTATTTAAAACCCCTTACTTCTGCAGGCAATTCTTATAAATTTTATGATGTAAATGCTAAAATGAATTATGAATTGGGTAAGAGGGACCATTTATTTTTTAGCGTTTTTAAAGGCAATGATAAAGCAGCATATACCGGGGCAAACAGTTTAAATTATGATACCGATTTTGGGAACAGTACAGGTACTTTACGCTGGAACCATTTGTTTGGCAATAAAATATTTTCTAACACTTCTATCATTTACAACGATTATCATTTAGGTTTGGCATCCACACAAAATAATTATTATAACCTGCTTTACACTGGCATTAAAGATATTAGTGCAAAAACCGATTTCACCATTACCTCCAATGCAAAACATAAAATAAAAACTGGCTTCACTTATACCTATCACACATTATATCCTGCAGCCGTGTCTTCCCGGGTTCCCCGGAGTGGAAACCGCATTACAATTAATAAAGACCGCATTACCAAACGTTATTCAAACGAAATGGCTTTTTATGTGGGTGATGAGTATGAGGCTTCAAAAAAAATAAGTATCAATTATGGTGTACGTGTCCCTTTCTTTACAGCATCCGGCAAAAGTTATTCATTTATTGAACCACGGGTTACAACAAAAGTTTCTGTTAACGCAACAACATCCGTTAAAGCATCTTTTACCCGTATGAACCAGTTTTTGCATTTAGTGCCCAACAGCACTTCATCAATACCTACAGATATTTGGCTGAGCAGCAGCCCCCGAATTAAACCTCAAAACAGCAATCAAATTGCTTTGGGGTTATTTAAAAATTTTAATGATAATACTATTGAAGCCAGCATAGAAGCCTATTACAAAACAATGGATAACCAGGTATTATTTAAAGAAGGTACAGAAATTTTACTGGCTACTAACTTAGATAGTGTAATAACATTTGGCAAAGGAAAATCGTATGGTGTAGAATTATTTGTAAAAAAGAATTTTGGTAAACTAACGGGTTGGTTAAGTTATACCTGGAGCAAAACCACACAGCAATTTCCTGAATTAAACCGTGGATTAAGTTTCCCATCATCGTTTGACAGGCGGCATAATTTTTCATTGGTGGGCAGTTATGAATTAAACAAACAATGGACAGTATCGGCAGATTTTGTTTTCTATTCGGGCAAGCCATTTACCTTGCCGGCTGGCCGCATTACAGTGCCAGTTAATGGTTCGCTGTATGATGGAACTTTTTATGATTTTACCAGCCGCAATAATGTAAGGCTAAGAAGTTATCACCGGCTTGATGTAAGTTTTTCCAATAAAAAAATGGTTAAGTTTTGGGGTAAAAAATATGAACGGGAATGGGTGTTTGGGGCATATAATTTATACAGTCGCCTTAATCCGTATTTTGTTTATTTAACTACCAACGCTATCACTAAACTGCCTGAAGCAAGACAGGTTTCCCTGCTTCCTTTTATACCCAGTGTTAGTTTTAATTTTAAATTTTAAAATCAATTTAAATGAAAAGAAGTACAAATTTATTGCTCATAGTTATCAGTTTTATTTTTTTATCCTGCGAAAAAACTATTATTATAACTCCTCCAGCATATCTAAGCAGGCCCTCAATACAAAGTATGCTGGAACCTGATAGTTTACCTGTTGTTTATTTCAACAGAACGGTTCCTTATTTTAATGAAAATTTATTATTCAGAGATTTGATTATCCGTAATGCCCAAATAAAAATACAAAGCAGCGTTGGTACCGACAGTTTAAAATTAGATAGTGTGTACGACAAATCTTTTTGTCAGTATAATTATTATTACAAAGGCAATACACCTGTACAGCTTAATAAAACCTATACGCTAACTGTAAAAAACGGAGCCGATGTCTTTACCGCCACCTGCCAGACAAACCAGTTAAAACCTGTTATTGACAGTACAGCTTTTACGCAGCATTTTTCTGATTTATATGGCGACCATGAAGGGGTGATAGTTTATTTTAAAGATGTGCCTGCGCAAATAAATTTTTACCGCTACCAAATGGACAGGTATGTTGATACCAGCACCTTCCAGGCTTTTGCAAAAGCCAAAGCAAGCCCCTGTTTGGTGGGCAGGGACAGTGCTTTGTTTCATGAATTGGGGCGTTCTGTTTATGCAGATGAAGGAATAATACAGGGCCAGCAAATAAAAATTGTTTTAGAACCTGCTTACACACATAAGGACGGCACAAGGGGTTTTGTGTATATACAGGCCATTGATAAAAATGCTTACGATTTTTTTGACCAGTTAGATAAACAAAAATTAACTCAACGAAACCCTTTTGTAGAACCTGTTTTTTTAAGGGATGGGCAGTTTGGAAATAAAGCAGTTGGTTATTTTTCTGCAATGGTTAAAAGTAATGGGGTACTATTTGTTTTTCCTGAATAAAAAATTTTATGAAATCAATCTTTTTATTTTTAGCATTATTCAGCATAAACTCTCTTAATGCCCAACAAAAATATTATCCTTTTGATAATAGTGATACAATAGCTCAAAACCAAAAGCCAAAACTGTTTGATGAGTTATTTGATAGGGTTAACGAACAAAACCGAAGGTTTAAATCTTTGATTATTCCAGCCGGATTAATTACTTACGGTTTTATAGCTTTAGGAAATAGAGGGTTAAAAAAAATAAATAATAATACCAAACTGGAGATACGGGAAGACTATCCCACTTTTATTTCTAAGCTGGATAATTATTTTCAATATGCACCTGCTTTAGCGGTATATGGGTTAAATGCTTTGGGTATAAAAGGAAAAAATAATTTTAGGGACAGAACAATGATTTATGCTTTATCAACAGCAATTTCTTCTGCTATTGTTTTGCCTTTAAAAAAAATCACTAAAATACAACGGCCAGATGGCTCGGCATTTAATTCTTTTCCTTCTGGGCATACTACCACAGCCTTTGCAGCGGCAGAATTTTTAAGGATGGAATATAAAGATGTTTCGCCCTGGTATGGCATAGCTGGTTATGCCGTTGCTGCAACAACGGGTGTATTAAGATTGTATAACAACAAACACTGGGTAAGTGATGTGGTTGCCGGCGCTGGCTTTGGAATTCTCTCAACCAAACTTGCCTACTGGATTTACCCTTCTCTTAAAAGAAAATTCTTTAAAAATAAAACAATGAATACCTTGGTAATGCCTTACTATCAAAGTGGTGGCGGCGGTTTGGTATTGGTTTATAATTTCAAACACTAATTCTTTACAAATAATTATTGCTTCATGTTGTTTAAAACAGTGCTTTGCATTTTTATTTTATTTTGTTTTGCTTCAGTATCTTTTTCGCAGGCAGTAGCTGTTGATTCAAACAGAATTATAAATGCAGTTACTGATACTATTGCAAAAAAACCAAGTGAGAAACAATACAATGTTGGTAATGGAAAAATATTTATTTATCAGAAGCCCAAAGCATTTAGTTTTTTAGCTAAGCTGCCAACAGATGCAGCTGGTATTGCTACTGCCGGTTTCAACAAAAAAAATTTAAAACCACTGCTTTTGATGGTGGGTACAACCGTATTATTATTACTCAACGATGAGTCTGTAAGTGAAGGGGTTGGTCAATTTTCCAATACAATTCACTTAAATCCAGAAGAAAAGTACAAAGATATTATCAATATTAAATTAGGCAAAACAAATGTGAGTTTATTAAAAGCCCCACAAAATATTAATACAGCTTTGTACCAGTTTGGGCAGGGCTTTCCGAGTTTATTAATTGGTGCAGGATTGTTTACCTACGGTAAAATTCATAAAGATTACAGGGCAATAAGTACTGCAAGCCAATTGACAGAAACGTTTATTTTAATGGGTGTTGGTACACAATTATTAAAAAGAATTACAGGCAGGCAAAGCCCCAGCGAAGCAGTTGATTTAGATGGTAAATGGAATCCTTTTCCTTCGTTTAAAAACTACCAAAACCATACGCCTTTCTATGATGCTTTCCCTTCGGGGCATTTAGCAACATTAATGAGTACGGTAACTGTATTAGCAGAAAATTATCCTGAAAAAAAATGGATAAAACCTGTTGGATATTCTGTTATAGGGCTTGTTGGCTATTCAATGATTAATAATAATGTGCATTGGGCAAGTGATTACCCTTTGGCAATAGCTTTAGGATATTTATGTGCAAAGCAGGTTGTAAAAAGAAACAGAAGGGTATTACAATCACCATCCATTGATAAGCATAAAGCAAAATTGGTTTATGCACTTAATTATAAAAATGGCCGATTGGCGCCAGGTATAGTGTATAAATTTTAATGTCTAATTGGTATAGGTCAAAAAAGTTGAGCAGCTAATAAAAAACCTTAATAATACCTGAAATAATTAAATGCTTCCTGTCAGTGATTGCCCCTGTACAATGCTCTGAAACCATTCATTATATTACCCTCTGTAAAAGACAACCCCATACCTAATTTAGAAAATTGCCTCCTGCATTGTATCACACTAATCATTATTATCTTTTCGCTTTATTACAGGATAATATTGTAAAATTTAAAATTTAATAACCCGGGCAATGCAATACAGCCTGTTGGCCGTAATTTTACCGCAATCATGAGTTTATATCAACTAATCAGTACAGCCACTTTCAGCAGTTTGTTTTTTCTGGCAATGCTGATGCTTGCAAAAAAAGCCAATTCACTGAATGGGTATAAGTTTCTTTCACTTTTTTTTATTTTTCTTTCTTTTGTTTTTGCAGATGTGGCATTTAATAATACCGGCCTTTATACAAATTATCCTGTACTGGCAGTAATTTTTCAACCGGTTGTTTATGCTATCGCTCCTGCTTTTTATCTGGCAGTAGTTTATTTAACCGCTGTAAATAAAAAAATAACAGCATTTCTTCTTCTTCATTTTATTCCTTATTTTATTTTTTTATGTCTGTACATTCTTATTTTATTTATAACAGGCACCGAAAAACCTTCAGTATTTGATAACAGTGCTGATAGTAATACAAAACCAGTTGATGTTTTTTTTTCGTTATTTCTTTTTGCACAAATATTTATTTATTTATACTTATCGGTAAGGCAATTGAAAAGACACGAACGGACACTTCCACTTTTTGTATCAAACTTAGCAGATAACGATTACCACTGGGTTTATAAAATTATCATCGGGATAAGTATTTTATCTGTTATCTGGCTTTTAGAAACCATCTTTAACAATAAGCAACTGTCTTTTTATTTTTCTTTTATTTATCTCACCGGGGTTTATTATATCGGCATACAGGCTATTCGGCAAAAAGATGTTTTCCCTTTTTCCAAAGAACAAAATGAAAGTATTGAGGAATTAATAGAAAAACAGGACATTTTTAATACAGTAAAAATTGATTACAGTCCTAACACAGAAGAAACGGAATTGACAGATAAAAAACCCGATACTAATCCGGAACCAACTAATACTATACCCGGCAAAAGAAAAGTTTTAAGTGCAGAAAAAATGGATTATTACAAAGAGCAGTTATTGAAATTAATGGAACATGAAAAACCGTATTTAGACAGTGATATTACATTGCCCAAATTAGGTACAATGCTTTTACTGAATACCTATCAAACCTCTTATCTTATTAACGCCTGTTTTATTGAAAATTTTTACACTTTCATAAACAGGTACAGGGTGGATGAATGCAAACGGATGCTTGAAAGTACTCATTACAATCATTTAAGCATATTGGGGATTGGGCATGAAGCCGGGTTTAATTCTAAAACAGCTTTCAACACTACTTTTAAAAAACTTACAGGTTTATCACCAAAAGAGTATAAAGTTCAATTAGATAAAAGTAGTTCGCCTCCATCAAATATTTTATAATCAGATAGTTATAAATAAAATTATCCATTTAGCAGAACTTATACTAGTTTTCTGCTGGCTAATTTTACTTTATAAATTATCTAAAAATGAAAACAATAAAAAAAGTACCCGTACTGTTTATTACCACAATGGTAAGTCTGTTAAGTTTTAATTGTAAAAAAAATACAACCACTCCTTCGCTAATAGAGAAACAGGTTGATGCAGCTACACACAAACTCACTACTTACTCAATTATCAAAAACTCAAAATATTTAATTGTATTTGAAACAGGTTTGGGTGATGCTGCTGCTGTTTGGAATGAAAAAGAAATCCCTGCACAAATTTCTGTAGCATCTGATGTGCTGATTTACGACAGGGCGGCTTATGGCAAATCACAAAAGGGGCCTGCACCACGAAATATAAATAAGCTAAGTAATGAGCTTGATAAAGTAATTGCTGAATTTGCCAATGGCAGGAAGGTGGTACTTGTTGCACACTCATTGGGAGGAATGATAATAAGGGATTGGGCAATAAAAAACCCTTTAAAAACCGCAGCATTATTATTTGTTGACCCGTCGCATGAATTATACAATCATCCATCGCAAGCCGAAGAAGATTTTATTTATAATACATTCAATTCTGCTTATGGACCAGATTTTGGCGGAACGCTGGAAGCAAGGGAATTGATAGAAGATTCTCAATACATGACAAGCCTTTCCGGCTTGCCTAACATATCGGTAATTGTAATTACCAGTATGAAAACAGATGCTTCACATACAGCCGCAGACAGACAAAATTGGTTTAATGCACACGAAGCCTTAAAAGCAGGGGTAACCGATTTTACGCATATTACCACAACTATCTCCGGGCATTATATTATGAGGGAAGAACCTGCTTTAGTAACTGATAAAATAAAATTATTGCTTTCAAAACTGCCTTAGCCGCAAAAAAATATTTATGTAATGTTTAATAACATTTAAAATAATCAAAAGGCTCCAGGCACTCATTACATTTATATAACGCTTTGCAAGCCGTACTGCCAAATTCGCTTATTAGCTTTGTATTGATAGAATTGCATTGGGGGCATTCAACACCATCAGCCGCAATGTTAAATTTTTTATTGGGTGCTGCAATGCCGTATTCTTTTAATTTTATTTTTCCTTCTTCACTCATCCAATCGGTTGTCCATGCAGGAGAAAGAACGGGAGTGATTTTTATTTTTTTATATCCATTTTCAAGCAACCTCATTTTTATATCCATTGTTATCATATCCATTGCAGGGCAACCGGTGTAGGTTGGCGTGATGACGATTTCAATTTCTTCAGCATTTATTTTTACTTCTCTTACAATGCCTAAATCTATAATAGTAA
>JAYSTT010000415.1:0-2949 GCA_043719495.1 Ferruginibacter sp.
TAAGCACATAAAAACAATAAAGTATCGTGATAATCCGGCAAATACTTACCGGCAGGCAAAGCCATGCTGCTAAGTGTTTGCAGCAAATCTTTTTTAGCCAGGTTGGCATCCTTATCCATGTTAACTGCAATTTCTTTAAGCGATTGCAGGCAACGGGCAAATTTGTTTTTTGTATTTAGCGAAACGGGGTTTATCTGCATCAGTTAATTTTTATACCGGTTTTATATATTCAATTTAGGCATAAATTTTAAGGAGAACAATTGTGCAGATTATATAGTTGCTTTCAAATGCCTTAAATCCAACTCAGGTCTTTTACCTTTTATGTTTGTATAAAAAGCAATGATCCTTTTTAAATCGGCAGCTTCATCTTCACCTGCAAAAAAAGCTTCGCCAATAACCACCAGTTTGTTTGCATAATCAAAGCCAATGGGTATAATAGGTACGCCTGCTTTTTTTGCAATATGGTAAAAGCCGGTGCGTAAAGTATTTACTCTTTTACGGGTGCCTTCGGGCGACAGACCCAGCATAAAAGTTTCGTTGCAATTAAATAATGCCACAACCTGGTCAACCATGCCTTGTTTTGCAAAGCGGTCAACCGGTGTGCCGCCCATTTTACGCAGCACCCGGCCGAGTGGCCACACAAACAATTCTTTTTTAGCTAAAAACTTTGCATGCTCTATATGCATTGCGTGGCGTGCGGCAAAGCCGGTCATCACATCAACCCAATGCGTGTGTGGTGCAACGGCCAGTACCATTTTTTTATATTGATAAGGAAAGGTGCCGGATAGTTTCCAATCAAAGATTTTCCAATATAGTTTTAAAAAGAAGCGGCGCATTTTAGCAAGTTAACTGATTTAAGATTCTAATAAAGCTGACAGTATTTTGTGAATATTTGCCCGCAAAATTTTTCCTACATTTATTGTACTTAAGCTTCTATTAAAACATAAACCATGAAATCAGATTATGAAATAGCCCAGGAAAATATCATGCAGCCCATCACTGTTATTGCAGATGCAATGGGACTGCCCCAGGAAATGCTGATACCGTATGGCCGTTATAAAGCGAAGATAGACATCAGGAATTTTGATGAGAAAAAAATTGCTGATGCAAAACTGATCTTAGTTACGGCGATAACACCCACCAAGGCTGGTATTGGTAAAACAACGACTTCTGTTGGTTTATCAGACGGATTAAAAAAACTGGGGAAGAAGGTTGTGCTTGCTTTACGGGAACCTTCGCTGGGGCCATGTTTTGGAATGAAGGGCGGAGCTGCCGGCGGAGGCTTTTCGCAAGTAGTGCCCATGGAAGAAATTAACCTGCATTTTACAGGCGACTTCCATGCCATTACAGCAGCCAATAATAACCTGGCAGCCTTGCTGGATAATTTTCGCTTTTATAATCGTGGCAAACCCGAAGGCATTAAAACTGTTTTATGGAAACGTTGTTTGGATGTAAATGACCGTGTGCTGCGAAAAATTGTAACCGCATTGGATACACCTAATAATGGCATTCCTTCCGAAACAGGTTTTGTAATTACACCTGCCAGCGAAATTATGGCGGTGCTTTGTTTATCTGAAGGGTTGGAAGAACTGCGTAAAAAAATTGATAATATTTTACTCGGCTTTACTTTTGCCGGCGAACCATTCACTACAAAAGATTTGGGTGTTACCGGTGCCATTACAGCTTTACTGAAAGATGCAATTCAGCCTAATCTTGTACAAACATTAGAAGGTACACCGGCAATGATACATGGTGGTCCCTTTGCAAATATTGCCCATGGCTGCAACTCGTTAATGGCCACTAAAACAGCGTTGCAGTTTGGAGATTATGTGGTTACAGAAGCTGGCTTTGCAACCGACCTTGGTGCAGAAAAATTCTTCAATATCAAATGCCGCAAAGCTGGTTTGCAACCGGCCATGAGTGTGTTGGTGGCCACTTCGCAGGCATTAAAACTTAGTGGCGGTGCCGATGCAAAAACAATGATGCTGCCCGATATGGCTGTGCTCAGTAAAGGTGTTCGCAATCTTGAGAAACATATTTCAATACTTAAATCATTTAAACAAAAAGTGTTGGTAGTGCTTAACCGTTATCATTTTGATACTGCTGAAGAAATTGCCTGGCTGCGTAACTGGTGTGCCGAAAAAGAAGTTGCCTTTGCTGTAAACGATGGTTTTACACACGGTGGTGAAGGCGCTTTGGAAATGGCGCAAGCCGTAGTGGATATTTGTGAAAATCCATCGCCGCCAATACAACATACCTACGAGCTGAGTGATGACATTGAAACCAAGATCCGCAAAATAGCAACCGGCATTTATGGTGCTACAGATGTTGTGCTGTATAAAAAAGCGCAGGATATGATAAAAAAAATAAAACAGCTTGGGCTTGAGCACCTGCCTGTTTGTATGGCAAAAACACAATACTCATTTACACACAATCCTTTGCAAAGCGATGTTTACAGCAATTTTAAAATTGATGTGGATGACCTGGTAATTAACCAGGGCGCTGGTTTTATTGTGGCTGTTTGTGGCGAAATGGTGCGTATGCCCGGACTGCCAAAAATGCCGCAGGCAAATAATATTGATGTGGTGGGAGGAAAAATTATTGGCGTGAGTTGAGCATTTTTTACCAGAAGGCAAAGACGGAGCCTTAAATTTTCTTTGCTGGCATCGGTATCAACGCACTTGTTCGTTTTTTATAATCTTCAAAAGCAGCATTGCCTTTGTATTTTTTTTCCAGCATGGGAATGCCGGATACAAACACCAGTAGTAATGTAATTGTAAGCGGACTAACAATAAAATAAAAACTGTTTGCAAAAGGAATGGTAATTATAAAAATGCCCCACCACATTAAAATCTCTCCAAAATAATTAGGGTGGCGGCTGTATTTCCACAAACCTGTTTGTATTATCAAACCTTTATTTTTTTGGGTTGATTTAAAAACAGTCAGTTG
>JAYSTT010000416.1:0-17555 GCA_043719495.1 Ferruginibacter sp.
TTTTGAAAATTTGATTAGCAGGCGGCAATACAACGACCGAAGGAAACTACTCTTTGAAAAGACAGAAAATGTCTGTAAGTTAATGGCAGAGCGGATTAACAGGTAAGCAGATGTTTTTGCAATTAAGAAGCAATCAGAAAGAACAAAAGCCAACTATGTGGATTTTGAAAAAAATAAGGAAAAGAATTGAGACAGTTTTTTTCTCAATTGTGTGACCAGTTTATGATGCAAAGTAAATATGCCAAATCCTTTGCTGGCTTTAAGTGCAGGGTATTAGCGAAGGTAACGGGGTTAACAGTTTTACAGTTCTTAAACAAATTTATATACAACAAACCTGTGGGCAGAGTGAAGCATACGCTGGCTGATTTACTCCGCCAACGGGTTATTATTACTATTATGTTCAACTAGCCTACTTTTTATTGGTGCAAACAGCAATAATAACACGGGTAATAAAATAAGATTTGTTAATGTGGCTACAAATAATGTTATAGATGTTAACCATCCCAGTGCCTGGGTACCCCCAAAGCCACTGAAACAAAATATTACAAAGCCTGCTATTAACACCAGGGAAGTGTAAACTATACTTAATCCAGTATTATTTATGGTGGCACTAACTGTAGCATTAATATTATTTTTATAAGTGGGTAATTCCTGTTTATAATTTACCAGGAACCTGATGGTAATATCTATTGCAATACCTAATGCCACGCTAAACACCAGTACAGTGGATGGTTTTAGCGGCACACCTGCCCACCCCATGATACCTGCTGTTATAACCAAAGGAATTAAGTTGGGTATTAAAGAACATAATAAAATTCGTGCCGATTTAAAAAGATATAACATACAAACAGCAATTAGGAGAAATGCCCAAAATATACTCTCTTTTAATCCGTTTACAATAAACTTACTACCCTCTAAAAAAGTGGAACTTGTGCCGGTTACAGTTACATTATAAACTAATTTTGAAGTGTCTTTTATTTCAACACTATCAACGCCATTTAAAATTTTATTAGCATTTAGTTTTATAGAATCTACAACAGGTTCCAGTTCTTTAGTCCCCACATCTGCCATACTCATACTAATGCGTAAATACTGTTCAGTTGAATCTATAAACGAACCTACTAATTTAAAAGTGGCAGAATCACTGGCTGTCATTGCTGCATTTTCTCTGCGAACATTTACCTGCCTTAACTTATCGTGTAAATCTTTTAAAGGGTTGCCAAATACCGGTAATGTATAGGTAGAATCTCCCTGACCCTCGCTTACTGCCTGGTAACTAAACTTTATTCCATCAATTACCGAAAGTGGTTTGGCAATATTATTTTGCCTGGCCAAAAAAGAATCCTGAAAAAAAGCAATTTTATTAATATCAACTGTTGACTTTAAAATGCCTTTTGGTTTTTTGGTATCTAACATTATTTCCAAAGGCATAATACCCTTAAAGTTTTTTTCAAAAAATTTAAGATCAGTATAAATTTTATCTGTTTTAGGTAAATCATCAACAATAAAAGCAACACTCTTCAGTTTAAAAATTCCTGTAACAGAAAAAATAAGAACAGCAGCAGTTACGGTGTAAACAGTTTTTTTATGATGCTGAACCCACCTTTCAATTCTTAATAAAAAAGAAGTAAGCCATCGGTTGTTTAAATATTTTGTTTGCGAGGTTTTGGGTGCAGGTAAATAACTTAATACCGCAGGCAAAAGAATAAATGAAATAAAAAATATTACCATAATACTCATACCGGCAACTACACCAAACTCCCTCAGTATGGGGCTTTTAGTTAAAGCAAAAACGGCAAAGCCAATGGCTGCGGTAATATTACAGAACAATGTAACCACTCCCATTTTACTCACCATTTCAATTAAAGACTTTTCTTTATTGTGGCTTTGTAAATAAGATGTATGATACTTGTTAATAAAGTAGATACAATTGGGTATACCAATTACCACCACCAGTGGTGGAATTAAAGCCGTTAGCAAACTTATTTTATAGCCACACAATTGTAAAATACCCAAACTCCACACAACGCCAAAAATAACTACCAGCAGGGAAAGTAATGTTGTACTAACCGAACGAAAGAATACCAGTAAAATTAATACACTCAATAAAAGCGAACCAATTAAAAAAAAACGCATTTCCTTTTGTAACCTGTCTGCAACTACGGTTCTTATTAATGGAAGGCCACTTAGGTGGGTTTCAATATTTGTCGCTGTTTCAAATGCCTTAACTGCCAAAGTAATATCCGCAATAATTTTACTTCTCTTGGGTGAGTTAAGAATTTCTTTATTTATCCTTACTGCCATTAAATAGGCATTGGCTTCGGGGTTGTACAGTTTTGATTTGTAAAAGGAAAGATTCAGGAAAATATTTTTAGCGGAATCAATTAATCCGTTTTCAATTAATGAGTCGGTAAATATTTTTGAAGGGACTAATTTTTCTGTAAGCGCATCTTTTTGCAATGAAATTGCAGCAGGTATGCTTAACACATCCTCTATAAACGCTACTTTTCGTATTTGTTTATGAAGCTGGTAATATTTTTTAAAAATATCCTGGTTAAAAAATTTATCAGTTTTAATACCAATTACTAATGTATTGCCATCATCGCCAAATTTTTGCTGAAATGATTTATAGGCTGCATATTTAGGATTATCTACCGGTATGGCTTTTGAAAATTCATAACTTAATTTTACTTTACTTGCAAAAAAGCCCATAACTACTCCTGTAGCTGTAAACAGTACAATTAATAGTACCAGCCTGTTTTTTATTACAAAACTTCCTAAACGTTGCCACATATTATTAATAGATAATTTAACAATTGATAATGAATAATTGTGCAAAGAAAACCAATTTGAATGGAATTGAATACCCTAACTGTGCCAATGTTCACTATTTTTGAAATGAGATAGCAAATCGGAATATAAAACTCCCATTCAGGGTTAGGGTATTATGACACACAAAACAAAAGGCATAGTATTGCGTAGCATAAAATATGGCGAAACCAGTTTGGTGGTTACCATATTCACTGAATTATTTGGTGTGCAAACTTATATGGTGAATGGTGTACGCAGTGCAAAAAAATCTTCTGCAAAAGCTAATTATTTTCAACCTGCTGCTGTTTTAGATTTAATTGTTTACCACAGCGAAAACAAAACCATGCACCGTATTAAAGAGTTTAGCTGGGCTTTTTTGTATGATTCGGTTTTAACAAATGTAATTAAAAACAGTATTGCTTCTTTTATGGTGGAGCTGTTGCAAAAATGTTTAAAACAACCCGAAGCCAATGCTGATCTGTTTAATTTTTGTGAAGAATCTTTGCTGGAATTAGATAAAAGCAGCAAAAAAGCAGCAGCAAATTTTCCTTTGTTTTTTGCATTGCACTTAACACATTTTTTCGGATTCAGGATGGAAGATAATTTCAACTCCAGTGATACATTTATAGATTTACAGGAAGGTATTTTTACAGACCAACAACCACTGCATCCGTATTTTATTGATGGTGAAAAAGCTGCACTTACATCGCAATTACTAAAAGTGATGCAACCTTACGAGCTGGAAGAATTCAATTTAAATCATACCATACGAAGGCAATTATTATTACATTACCAGGAGTATTATGCGTTGCACATTTCTGAATTTGGGCAGCTGAAAACACTGATGGTATTGCATGAAGTGTTATAATATTCTTTTTGAAGATGCATTTTTTTCTGCCCGCAGGTTTTCAATCCCCTCAATTAATACCACACCCGGCTGCTTCCCTTTTTTAAAACTGCCCAGCTTGGTATTCATGCCTAATGCTTGTGCTCCGTTAATGGTAGCCCATTTCAGCATAGTTTCCAGTTGTACATTTGGAAAATGTGTATGCAATTTTTTTATTTCTTCCAAAATATTTAATTGATGATTGGATGCCAGGCTATCGGTACCTAATATAATATTGCATTGCTGTTGAATCAGCATATCTACCTCTGGCAAAGTATTAGTGATATATAAATTGGCATTGGGGCAAAGGCAGAAAAAAGTTGAAAGTTGAAAGTTGAAAGTTGAAAGTTTTATAAATTCTACGTCTTGAGCAGTAGTAGTTACGTTATGTACAAGAATAAGCGACTGATTGTTATTTAAGCAAGGTCGCCAGCTTTGTAAACTGCTTTTACCCGTTGAGTTAAAAAATGAAATATCTATTCCCAACTTTTGATAAAGGTTTAAAAAATCTCCGGTTTTATTTTTTATAAAATCCTCTTCTGCAATTGTTTCCTGGTTGTGGATGGTTACAATATTATTTGCAGTAGCATTATTTATCAATTCAAACAATTGTGGTGAAACAGAATAAGGTGCATGTGGAGAAAGCGTTGATTGTTGATCGTTGTTTGTTTCCTTGTATTGATCCAGGATAGCTTTTGACTTATCCAACCTGTCTTGTGCAAAGGCTGGCACAAAACCACTTAATTCAATAAAATTATGATAATGCAGATTTTGCTTTTTCTTTTGAGGAATGGTTAAGGTATTATTACAGATATCTCCCACTGCAACAATACCATTTTGCAGCATTTCATTTTCAGCAGTTTCAATGGCAGCTAAAATTTGTTCATCGGCAAAATGCCTTTCTGTAATTATTTTAAAAACAAACTCCATCAGCCCTGTTTTTTCAGGTATCAATCCTTTTAAGTGAGATAACTCAAGGTGGCAATGGGCATTTATAAAACCGGGGCTAAGTATGCCGGTAAAAAACTCAATATTATCACCAGCTTCTGCCACAGAAACAATATCAGTAACCACACCAGTTTTGTCTGTAATTAAAACGTTCCCTTCCGGCAGCATGGCATGCCCGGTAAAAATATTATTGGCTGAAAATTTTCTGTACAAAATGATTGGTTGATAAATTGTAAATTTGCCGCCAGCCTGAAAGCTATCGGTGCAAAACACAATTAAAGCTCGGCAAAGGTATGCGGTACAAGTGAGTGACACAACGATGTTGACCTAAAAACCAAATGCCTGTAAACAAAATTCTTAAACACAATCAATTCCCCTTTAGGGGTTAGGGGCTTATGTTAGATAAATTAGATGCTATAAAAGGAAGATTCGACAATTTAGGCGTTTCGCTTACCAATCCGGAAATTGTAAGTAATAATAAAAAGTTTACTGCCATTAGTAAAGAATACCGCAGTTTAGAAAAAATTGTAAATGGCCGTAACGAATACGTGAAAGTTTTGGATGATATTGAATTTAATAAAGAAGTATTGAATAGTGACGATGCTGAAATGCGTGACCTGGCCAAAATGGAATTACCCGCCTTGGAAGAGAAGAAAACACAGCTGGAAGCATCTTTACGCCAGATGCTGATACCCAAGGATCCGTTTGATGAAAAAAATGCCATACTGGAAATTCGTGCCGGAACTGGTGGTGATGAGGCTTCGCTTTTTGCCGGAGATCTATTAAGGATGTATTTAAAATATTTTGAAAAGAAGGGCTGGAAAACGGCTTTATTAAGTGAGAGTGAAGGTACAGTTGGTGGTTATAAAGAAGTACAAATTGAAGTGGTGGGTGAAGATGTATATGGCACTTTAAAATTTGAAAGCGGTGTACACCGTGTACAGCGGGTACCTAATACAGAAAGTCAGGGCCGTGTACATACCAGTGCAGTAACAGTAGCCATTATGCCAGAAGCAGAAGAAGTGGATTTTGAACTAAAAGAAAGTGATGTAAAAATGGAAACTGCCCGAAGTGGTGGTGCCGGTGGACAGAACGTAAATAAGGTAGAGACCAAAGTATTTTTGACTCATAAGCCTACGGGTATTGTGGTAATGTGCCAAACAGACCGGTCGCAGCTGGGTAATAAATTAAGGGCTATGGAAATGTTGCGTACAAAATTGTACGATGAAGAAGTGAGAAAGGCGGAAGAAGCTATTTCGCATTTACGCAAAAGTTTGGTAAGTACCGGCGACAGGAGTGCCAAAATACGTACTTACAATTTTCCGCAGGGCCGTGTTACCGATCACCGGATTGGACTTACCGTATATAATTTGGATAACGTTTTAAACGGTGAAATTCAAGAGTTTTTAGAGGCTTTGCAATTTGCAGAAAATGCCGAAAAATTGACAGCACAGAATTAATATTTTTAATTGCAACTATTTTATAATTTCTACTATCTTCATTGCGGAATAAATATCCATTAACACTTAAAATTGTAAATTATGTTAGAAGAATTGTTTAACCTGGTAAAAGGAACAGCTACGGAAACCGTTGTAAATAATCCGGATGTACCAAATGAGCATAATAATGAAGTAATTGCTGAAGCTACCAATACAGTAGCATCGGGCTTACGCAATATGGTAGCAGGCGGAGGCTTACAAAATATACTTTCCCTGTTTAGTGGCAATAACACTCAACAAGGCGGTAAGGGACTTTTAAGCAACCCAATAGTAAATATGATGGTAGGGCATTTTGCCGGCAAGTTAATGAGCAAATTTAACCTGGGTGGCAATCAGGCTAATAGCGTTGCCAGCAACTTAATTCCTAACGTTTTAAGTAACCTCATCAGCAATACTAACGATCCCAATAACAGCAGTTTTAGTTTAGATAAATTATTAAATTCCATTACTGGCGGCCAAAGTGCACAAATTGCAGAGCAACAACAGGCAGCTGGCAACAGTGGTTTTAATTTTCAAAACCTTATTAGTCAGTTTACTGGTGGCCAACAAGGCGGGGGCGGCCTTATGGACATCGTTTCTCAGCTTGCAGGTGGGGCCCAAAATCAGCAACAGAAAACCGGTGCTGGCGGCCTTATGGATTTGATTAAAGGCTTTATTAAGTAATAAAGATTAAGATATTGTTAAAGCTCCAATTAATTGGGCACTTTTTTATTTTGATTAAACCAAACAAATAACTTTGTGTCGTATATTACAGTATGGGATTTAAAAAGCAATTTTAAAATCCCGGTTTGAAAAATAAAAGGCTCTTTTTTTCGTTATTAGTATTAATAAAACAGTTTAGAGGGTATTAAGAAACTCTTAACACTAACATTAAAACTTTTGGCACCTGATTTGCGTAAGTAAGAATAGAAGACAACAATTAAAAGTTTAAAAATTTCTCATAAGCAGTTAGTTTTGGTAAACGGCCCCGATTTCTATCGGGGCTTCTCTTTTATCCTTATTGCCAAAACAACAACAAAATGCATTTACCAATCTTTAACTAACTTATATTTTTAATTAAGATAATTTTGCAGCATCATGAGCATGCAGTCGCAAATATTTCAAACCAATAGCCCATCCCGGTGGAAGAAGGTTAAATGGACATTCAGGATTCTTATCATCATATTTCTTTTTTTAATGGCGGTAGTTGTTGTTGCTTTAATTAGAGCAGCTATTCCATCTCAATTAAATTACGATCAGCAGTCTAAAGAATATGCCAACAAACTGGATCCATCTATTCCATTAACTATTACACATAATCAAAATAAAAAGTATAAAGGCTTTAAAGACTTTTTAGAAAAGAAAACTACTGAAGACTCATTAAAAAACTACAGTAGATTTTATACAGACAGAGCTAATAAAAACCCTTATATAAGGGCTGCATTTTATACACCCTGGAACCAAAATGCTTCGCTGCCTAACTTGGAAGAATACGGAGACAATTTAAATACTATTTTTCCTGAATGGTTTTTTATTGATACTACAACCTATAAACTACAAACAAGAATTGACAGTGCCGGCCTTGCTGTGATGAAAAAAAAGCAATTAAGAATAATGCCCATCTTCAATAATTTTTATACCGGAAAAGATTTTGATGGCAAACTTTTACACGTAATTCTTAACGATAGTACAAAAAGAAAAGCAATTATTAAGCAATTAGTTGATACACTCACTTTTTATAACCTACAGGGAATTAATATTGATTTTGAAGAATTAATTGAAAAAACCAATGAACCACTTACTCAATTTCAAAAAGAATTGTACAATGCATTACATCCCATAGGAATGACGGTTACCATGGATGTGGCTGTTAAAAACGATGATTATGATTATGAAAAACTTTCGGCTTATAATGATTATATCATTTTAATGGCTTATGATCAGTTTAATAATGGCAGTTTACCAGGGCCAATATGTGCACAAAAATGGATAGAAGAGGCTTTAGATTGGACAGCAGCAAAAATAGAAAGTGATAAAATTATTTTAGGTATTGCCGGATATGGTTACGATTGGAAATTAGATAAAAACGGTAAAGTTGATGAAGTAAAGGACATTACATATTCCACTGCTATTAATAATGCAAAAAACGTAAATGCAAATGTAGACTACGATAACGACAGCTATAATTTGCATTACAGTTATACCGAAGAAATTAAAGATGAGGATGGAAGTATTGAAAAATATAAACATGAAGTTTGGTTTGTAGATGCAGCTACATCATTTAATATTCTCCGCTTTAGTGATGAATATGCCACTGCAGGTACAGCCTTATGGCGTATTGGCAGCGAAGACACCAGGATGTGGAAATACTACAGTAAAGATTTAAGTAATGCTGCATTAAAAACAGCCCCTTTTAATTTTAATGAGCTTTCTGCTGTAGCATATAATGATAATGGCAAACCGACACCTATTGGTGAAAGTGGTGGAGAGTTATTGGATTTTTTATATTCGCCTCAGGAAGGAAAAATAAATTTGCAAATAAACAGTACCGAGCAATTGATTGCAGAACAAAATTATATGCAACTACCGTCAGGATACGTTTATAAAAAATTTGCAGAGGATAACACTCCAATAGGACCGGGTCATAAACTCATCCTTACTTTTGATGATGGTCCCGATCCCACCTGGACTCCCAAGATTTTAGATATTCTGGAAAGCAAAAATATCCCTGCATCTTTTTTTATTGTGGGCTTACAGGGAGAAAAAAATATTCCTATCCTTCAAAGAATAAATAAAGATGGTTTTGAAATTGGCAATCACACTTTTACCCATGGCAATATTGCAAAAATGAGTGCCGAAAGGGCAGAAGTGGAATTAAGGTTAACCCGGTTATTAATTGAAACCATTACCGGCAGATCAACTATTTTGTTCAGAGCTCCTTATAACGCAGATAGTGAACCCCAGACTTATGATGAAATTGAACCTTTGGCAATAAGTAAAAAAGATAATTATATTACTGTTGGTGAAAGTATTGACCCTAACGATTGGGAAACTGGTGTAAAAGCAGATAGTATTGTTGCAAGAACCATAAAACAGGCTGAAGAAAGAAATGCCAGCATTATCTTACTTCATGATGCAGGAGGTGTAACCCGGAAAGCCACCGTGGAAGCATTACCAAAAATTATTGATTACTTTCAGAAAAAGGGTTGCAGGTTTACTACAGTAGCAGATTTAATGGGTAAAGCCAAAGATGATGTAATGCCAAAAGTTTCTTCGTCATTTGCCAATAAGCTTAATTTTATTGTTGCCGAAAGCACTTATTGGGGAAGTAATATTTTATTCGCTCTTTTTTTGGTTGGTATAGCACTATCAATTTTCAGAATGGTTGCAATGGCAGTATTAGCTTCTGTTCAAAGAAAAAGAGAAAAAAAAGAAAATTTAATTGCAGCGGCGGCAATAAACCAAACTGTTTTTCCAAAAGTTTCAATAATTGTTCCTGCTTATAATGAAGAGATAAACGCAGTAAGAACAGTCAATAACTTATTACTGCAAACCTATCCAGGTCTGCAAATAATTTTTGTAGATGATGGCAGCAAAGACAATACTTTTAAAATTATAAGTGAAACATTTTCTGGCACATCAAATGTGCAGGTGCATACCAAACCTAACGGAGGCAAAGCCTCAGCATTAAACTTTGGTATTAATCTTGCCAATACAGAATATGTGGTTTGTATAGATGCAGATACACAATTAAAATCGGATGCTGTTACTCAGCTAATGAAAAAATTTGATAATGAAAAAGTGGGTGCTGTTGCTGGCAATGTAAAAGTGGGCAACGAAGTAAACATGATCACCAAATGGCAAAGCATAGAATATATTACTTCTCAAAATTTCGACAGGCGGGCATTTGATTTATTGAATTGCATAACTGTAGTACCTGGGGCAATTGGGGCATTTAAAAAAGAAGCTATTATTAAATGTGGTGGTTTTACTACCGATACCTTGGCCGAAGATTGTGACCTCACCATGCGGATGCACCGAAATAGCTATTTAGTTAGAAATTGTAATGATGCCATTTCGTATACCGAAGCGCCGGAAACTATGAAGCAGTTTATGAAACAGCGTTTTCGTTGGAGTTTTGGCGTAATGCAATGCTTTTGGAAACATCGTGATGCAGCTTTCAATCCCAAATACAAAAAATTTGGAATGATTGCCTTACCCAATATTTTTATTTTTCAAATGATATTGCCATTTTTGGCTCCATTGGCCGATTTGATTTTGGTATTGAGTTTAATTGCAGCCGGCTTTGGAATCATTCCTGCCAGTTTGGGCCATATCATTTTTTATTACCTTATTTTTTCATTGGTGGATATTGCCGGAGCGGCTTTAGCCTTTGCTTTTGAAAAAGAGGATTATAAAAAATTGCTCTGGATGATTCCACAGCGTTTGATCTATCGCCAGTTAATGTATTATATAGTACTAAAATCATTTAACAGGGCCATCAAAGGAGAATTACAGGGATGGGGTGTATTAAAACGCACCGGAAATGTAAAACAGGTATCTCCTGCTTAAAATAAACTTTAGTGCTTTACCTTTGCCATCCAAATTATATTATTGACAACAGGAAATTCAGACAGAAAAAATTTTTTCAAGCGTCTTACTAATAAAGGCGAGCAGGTTGAGCAAACAGAGATGACTTTTATGGATCATCTGGAAGCTTTGCGCTGGCATATTATGCGTTCGGTAATAGTATGGCTTTCAGCCGCAATTGCAATCTTTGTTTTTATTGACTGGATTTATGATAATATTATTTTAGCACCCAGTAGTGAAAAATTTATTACCTACGGTACTTTATGCAGGTTTGGCCGCTGGCTTGGGGTAGGCGATAGCTTATGTATGCCTCCTGTAAAAATAGATTTTCAGGTAAACGAGGTAAATGGCACTTTTACATCTGCAATAAATATTGCTATGATTGGTGGTGTTATTTTGGCTTTTCCCTATATTTTTTGGGAACTATGGCGTTTTGTAAAACCAGCTCTTTCCACCAAAGAAAAAAAATATGCCAGGGGTAGTATCTTATGGGTATCGCTTTGCTTTTTTGTTGGGGCTGCTTTTGGTTACTATTTACTGGCTCCTTTTACCTTTAATTTTTTAGCTTCATTTACTTTGGGTAAATCCGGGGCAATACAATACAAGCCCACCATTAACGATTATATCGACAGCCTTACCAATTTAATTTTAGGCTGTGGCATTGCTTTTGAATTACCTATCCTGGCTTTTGTACTAGCAAAAATCGGGCTTATCACTTCTGGTTTTTTAAAACGGTATTCCAAGTATGCGTTTGTAATTATATTGCTTATAGCCGCAATAATTACACCTTCGCCAGATATGACCAGCCAGATAATTGTTGCTGCTCCCTTATTACTGCTTTACTGGATAAGTATTCTGCTTGTAGCAAGAGTTGATCGCCAAAAAGCTAAAGAAGAAAAAGAATGGAGCTAGAAATATTGAATAATGCAATAATTAATAATTAGCTCAAGATTTACAACATAATAATGTTTAATTTTACAACGGAGTTATTCATTATTTCATTATTAATTATATTATTTATGTCTCCCTTTAACTTAAAACTACCCGTTGCCATAGGATGCGATCATGCCGGTTTTGATTGCAAAGAAGACCTGATCTCATTTTTAGAAGGAGAAGGAGTTGTTTTTAAAGATTATGGAGCTTATACAAAAAATTCTGTTGATTACCCCGACTTTGCACATCCGGTTGCAAATGCTGTAGAAAAAGGCGAGGCCGCATTTGGTATTTTACTTTGCGGCAGCGCCAATGGTGTTGCTATAACTGCAAATAAACATCAGGGAGTAAGAGCAGCCGTTTGCTGGGGAGAAGAACTGGCAGAACTGGCCAGAAAACATAATGATGCCAATATCATTTGCATACCTGCCCGTTTTGTTCGTGACGGAGACGCAGAAAAAATGCTGGATACATTTATGAATACTTCCTTTGAAGGTGGAAGGCATGCTAACAGGGTAAATAAAATTATGTGTTAGTGTTGGTACATTTAAAACAAACTGTTTTTCAACCACTCATAAAATAAATATTCAAACCTTAAATGGTTTAATTATTTTGCCTACCAATATTTTCTTAAAAATTGTTTAAGAAAATTATTATCTCAAAAAATTATTAATGAAAAGATTATTACTCCTGGCAAACTTATTTTTTTGCTCTTCAACTATTTTTGCACAAAATGATGCTGCTGCAAAGTATGCCTCAGTAATTACAGGCTCCAACCTCAAAAAACAGCTTACCATTATTGCCAGCGATGAGTTTGAAGGCAGGGAAACCGGTACCGAAGGACAGCGTAAAGCAGCAACTTATATTGAAGGGCAATTTAAGGCAATGGGTTTAAAAGCTCCGGAAACATTAAATGGATACCAGCAATTTTATCCATTGTACCAAGATAGTTTGGTTAAAGCTGAATTTAAAATTGGTGGAAAAGAAGCCGTTTTTGGTAAAGACTTTATTACTCCACTTAATAGCAACGAAACGGGAAAATTTAAGGGAAAGAAAGTAGTTTTTGTAGGTTATGGTATTGATGATGAAAAATACAATGATTATAAAAACATAAAAGTAAAAGGCAAAGTGGTGATTTTCTTTTTGGGTGAACCCAAAAAAGATGGTAACTATATTATTAGCGGAACCAAACGTGGCAGCGAGTGGAGTTTTCCGGGCATTAGTAAAAAATTAGCAGTAGCAGCTGCTAAAGGTGCAGCTGGTGCTATAGTAATTAATCCTAACCAGGAAACATTTAACCAAAGAGCTGTAGAAAATGGTAAAAAAACTGCCGTATATTTTCCCAGAACAATTGCTGGAGTAAAAGCAATCAACTATGCACAGATATCTCATGAATATGCTAAAGCAATTGTTGGCGAAAGTTTTAATTTTGACTCCTATCTCAGCTCTGCAAAAGCAAGTGAAATTTTTAAAATATCTTCATTTGAAAAAAAGCTAAAAACTACATTTACTTTTAATAAATACAGGGTCGTAATTAATGCCAGTAATGTTGTGGGGGTTATAGAAGGTACAGATAAAAAAGATGAGTATGTTTTTTTAACGAGTCATTATGATCACTTAGGCAAACGTGACGGAAAAATTTATTACGGCGCCGATGATGATGGCAGTGGCACCTGCGCTGTAATTGCAATGGCTGAAGCTTTTTCTAAAGCTGCTGCAGAAGGGCACCGGCCAAGAAGAACAATGGTTTTTATGACAGTTAGCGGAGAAGAGAAAGGGCTATGGGGAAGTGAATATTACAGTGATCATCCTTTTTTTCCTTTAGACAAAACAACGGTAGATTTAAATACTGATATGGTTGGCCGCATTGATACCGAAAGAAAAACCGGCGATACCATGAATTATGTTTATGTAATTGGCCATGATAAAATAAGCAGCGATTTACCCATAATAAATGAGGGCGCCAACAACAAATACACCAATATGGTTTTAGATTATAAATATGATGACCCCAATGACCAAAACCGTATTTACTTCCGCAGTGATCATTACAATTTTGCCAAAAAAGGAGTTCCTATCTTATTTTTTTATGATGGCATGTTAAAAGCAGATTATCATAAACCTACTGATACAGTTGATAAAATAACCTGGGACTTATATGAAAAAAGAGTACGCATGATCTTTCATACGGCTTGGGAAATTGCCAATAGGGATGAGATGTTGAAAAGAGATACCCCTTTGAATATGGGAACGAGGTAAAACCCCCTCCGCCCCCTGAAGGGGAAACTTAGAGTATAATACTGCAAGCAGTTTTTCTTTTTAGGTATATAAAAAAAATTAAGCCTTCTGATTTTCAGAAGGCTTTTAATATAGTAGAGTCCAGGTTCTCACTTCAGGGGGCGGAGGGGGTTTTATTACCAGCCCAATACCCACGCAAATATCAGCGGCGCCACAATCGTCGCATCACTCTCTACAATAAATTTTGGTGTATTAATATCCAGTTTACCCCAGGTAATTTTTTCATTAGGCACAGCGCCTGAGTAACTCCCATAAGAAGTTGTAGAATCGCTTATCTGGCAGAAATAGCTCCAAAATGGAACATCATGCCATTCCAGGTCCTGGTACATCATGGGCACCACACAAATAGGGAAATCGCCTGCGATACCACCTCCAATTTGAAAGAAACCAACACCTTTACCACCGGAATTATGTCTATACCAATCAGCTAACCAAACCATATATTCAATACCACTTTTCATGGTGGTAGCTTTCATCTCATTTTTAATTATGTACGATGCAAAAATATTTCCCATGGTACTGTCTTCCCAGCCTGGCACTACAATAGGAATATTTTTTTGTGCTGCTGCAAGCATCCAGCTGTTCTTAGGATCTATTTCATAATACTGCTCCAGCACACCACTCAACAACATTTTATACATGTACTCATGGGGGAAATATCTTTCTCCTTTATCATCCGCATCTTTCCAAATTTTATGAATATGCTGTTGTAATCTTCTGAATGCTTCTTCCTCAGGTATGCAGGTATCAGTAACCCGGTTGTAATGATTCTCCAGCAAGTCCCATTCTTCCTGCGGACTAAGATCACGGTAATTAGGCACCCTTTTATAATGGCTGTGTGCCACCAGATTCATAATATCTTCTTCTAAATTAGCCCCAGTACAACTAATGATGGCTACTTTATCCTGCCGAATCATTTCGGCAAGGCTTAGCCCCAATTCTGCAGTACTCATTGCCCCGGCAAGTGTTATCATCATTTTACCACCTTCATCTAAATGAGTTACATATCCTTTGGCTGCATCCATTAAAGCCGCTGCATTAAAATGGCGGTAGTGCTGTTCTATAAAATTTGAAACCGGTCCTTTATTCATAATTGGTAATTGAGGTTGCAAATGTAATTTTTTTTATGAAGACAGCATTTGATTTTCTCTTATTACTTAACCCAAAGAAACAGCTGGCCAAACTGCTTTGCAATTTTTGTATCTTTAATTATTATTTAATTACAGCCAGCAGTAATTAAATACCCAAAGAAATTTATAATGATGGAGAATAGCAATTGGTGGCATGCGGTTTATACCAAGCCCAGATGGGAAAAAAAGGTAGCCGCATTGCTGGAATCAAAAGGAATTGAATATTACTGCCCCTTAAATAAGGTGGTAAAACAATGGAGCGACAGAAAAAAAACTGTACTGGAGCCTTTATTTAAATCTTATGTTTTTGTACAGGTTGCAGAGGATAAAAAATGGGAATTATTAAACATTACCGGCATTCTTAATTACGTTACCTGGTTGGGCAAGCCTGCAAAAATAAAAGAAAGCGAAATTGCCACTATCCGTAAATTTTTAAAAGAATTTAATTCAGTTGAAGTAGTGGATGGCCCGCTGGAAATAAATTCCAAAGTACAGGTAAAACAAGGTGCGCTAATGAATTACCGGGGCATTTTACTGCAGATTTCGGGCAACCGTGCCAGCGTTAGAATAGAAAGTATGGGATTGCAACTTATTACGCTGATAGATAAAAAACATCTTGAAAAAGTAGACTTGGATAAAAGATAATGCTGCAGACAATAAAAAATAAACTGGAATACTAAATTAGATTGCTACTTTTAATGCATTATAGTTGTTTCAATCATGTTTAATATTTTTAAGAACCGGGAAAAAGAAATTATACCCGAAAATCTCCCTTTCTCAACAGATATACATTCTCATATTTTGCCTGGCATTGATGATGGTTCACCTGATATAGAAACTTCTTTACGATTAATACAGGGCTTATATAATTTAGGTATCCGTAAATCAATTGCTACTCCGCACATTATCGGGGATATGTACAGAAATACATCAAAAACAATTTTGGATGCATTGGAAAAGATAAAAATTGCCTGCAGGGAGGCTGGCATAAATATAGAGTTATCAGCTGCAGCAGAATATATGATTGATGACTATTTTTTAGAATTATTGAAAAAAAAAGAACCCCTATTAACCCTTCATAAAAATATTATACTAACAGAAATCTCCTACACATCTACTCCCGAAAATATAGAAGAAATAACTTCCGGTATTATTACTGAAGGTTATCTGCCCATTTTAGCTCATCCTGAACGCTATCATTATTATCAGCAAAATTTTGATCAGTTTTATAAGCTAAGAGAAATGGGGTTTATTTTACAAATCAATATATTATCCTTAACCGGTTATTATGGTAAACGGGCTGAAAAAGCAGCAAAGTTTATTTTGGAAAACAACCTGGCAATGCTTGTTGGCACTGATTTGCATCACCAAAAGCATTTAGATGCAATAAGTAATACCAAAAACAGGATGGTTTTTGAAAGTTATCTGGAAAATAAAATTAATAATAATCTTGACACAATAAATTTAAAAATTTAATTGCTATTTTACATAAATAAAACAAATATTGTTATACAGGTATTTGGCATTATTTTAGAAGTTCTTATGTTTGAAACTAAAACCCCCAGTTCAATTAAAATTAATCTTTAGAAAAAGATTTTTTATTTATTTTTAATATTATGTCATTAGCGTCCTAACATAGTTAGAACATTTTCAATTGATTAAAATTTGGTTCTTTGACATATTGTATTAAAGCATCCTGAAACAGTTGATTCAAGGGGATTTTGTTAAGCAGGGTTAAACTCAATATCTGTAATATGGATGTAGCAAGGGATTTCAGTTTTTATATCCAACACAGTGTGCATCTTTATAACGGTTTTATGTTGTCTGAATTTTGCCCACCAAAATACTTCTAAACACAAATCTATAGTTGCAGTATCAACAGGATAAATTGGATTATCTATGAAGTCTGCAAATACTTCGTCAGGCATAATACGCTTTCTTGTTTCTGCTATAAGTAAATAAGCAAATTCAGCAAAGATTTGCCAATCTCTTTTTTCATTAGTATAAGCCAGGTTAGATTTTGAAATGCTATTGCCAATACCCAGATGATACCATTTACTCTTTTGTGTTTGCAGGCATAAAACCAAATCACTTAAACTTTCTCTGTTAGATAGTTGACCAAACATCATACACAAAAGCTGATTCCAACAAGTAAAACCCTTTACCTTGTAATTGCCGTTGTATCGCTCTACACACTTTTTAAAAGCATTTGGATCTAAAAAAGATACTATCTGAGCAAAAACATATTTACCTGTATTCATCCCTCAATTTATCCTGAGATGAATTGAAATCGTTTGAACACTGAAATCAGTTTAAACGATTTAATATCAATATATTCAAAGAACTAGTATTTTTGTATTTAGGACGCTAATGATATTATGTAAATGATAAACTATTGAAATGTTCTGGTTTTAAGGTTAAAATATTTCGTAGAAAATAAAACAAAAAGTACTAATCTCTAAAAAATTTTTACTTTTTGTT
>JAYSTT010000417.1:0-17412 GCA_043719495.1 Ferruginibacter sp.
GTCTGTTATTTCAAGTCCGGCAACACCGTCTAACCAAATAAAATTTGTTACGCCTAAATATTTTGTAAAAATTTCTTCCGCTTTAGCTTGTGTCATTCCAGAATTTCTATTGTTGTTAAGTATGGCACTTTTTGTTGCTAATAAAGTTCCATTCTCATCAATTTCTACTGCTCCGCCTTCATTTGTCATTATAGGGTTAAGGTCAATTTTTGTAATCCCCTGGTCTGTCGCAATTTTAGAAGGTATTGCATTACAATTTGAAAATTGTGCTTTGTTGCCCCAACCATTAAAACCCCAATCTTCAATTACTAATTGTCCGTTTTTATCTCTTGCGTAAATTGGTCCATTGTCTCTTGCCCAAACATCGTCTGTCTGATAAATTTTAAAATCAATATTTGTCATTGGAACACTTGCTGCATTTAACAAACCAATTATTCTTGATTTTTCAGTGTTGTCGTATGCAATGATGTGAACTTTCTCACTTGTTACCAATTCCTTTGCCATAGAAATCCAAGTTGCATCAATCCTATTGCGATAAGTTACACCATATTGATATTGATGAGGCCATTGTAGCCAGGTTCCTTCGTGAGGTGAACTTTCGTCTGGCATTGTATAGAGAATTTCATTCGTAGTTGTTGATGTACTGTCTTCTGTTTTACCACAAGATGAAAAAATTGTCAATATTGCCATAATTAAATAATTCATTCTTTGCATTTCTAAAGGTTGTTTGTAATCGTAGCGTGTCGTTATAAACTTATACCAAATAACAGGTATTTGCGAAGGCACGGAATTGTTGATTGTCCAGCCCGGAACAAAAGCCTGATTGAAAATATAAAGGTGAAGTTAAAATTAAAAGATGAAAGTTGAACGTCCGCCCAGAACAAATGATGATAGCGATATTGCTAGCCTGGTATACCATATCAATTATTATGTAAGTGCTGTGTTAAAGGTATTACAGGATGAACCACTAAATGCCAGTGATAAATATAGTTTTATCCATCCGCCCATCCAATCCCCGGAAGAATGGGAAAAATTGTTAGATAAGACCTGGACTGATGCTGAAAATTTTGCCAGCCTGGTTGAACAATTGCCGGAGAGTACACTTTGGGAAGATTTTTCGGATGAAAAATATGGCAATTACTACAGAAATATTCATGGCATTATTGAACACAGTCATTACCACCTGGGACAGATAGTAATCCTGAAAAAAATGCTTTTGCAGGCTGATTAAAATTTACAAGATATTAAAAATGAATAAAATACCTGCTACCAACAAGATTTAAACCATTACAAATCAAAACCAATTGTTGCAATATCCCAACCACTTTTTGTAAACTATATTCTTAGGTATATTGATTTTAGAAAGGTCAACAAGCTGATTAATTATTTCTGCCTGCACGTGCTCAAACCGCTAAAAAGTGAAGAATAAATTTTTATTTATAATTATTAAAGTATTAAGTTGCTATTGAATATTAAGCAGCAAAACCAACAGCTAATAATTTTTATTTATTTAACCATAAAAGTATTTTTGTTTTTAAATAAAAAATTGTTTCTTTAATGTAGTTATAAGTGATAGAATTATGGCATCGAATCCTTTCCTATAAAAAGTTCCGGAAGTTATACCCTTCCCTTAGAAAATGATATGACTTACTTTGCTGCATGACCAATATCAGTTTTTTTTTACGCCGTTATTAATTTTATTTCGGAAATAGATAAAGCATTTACAAAACTGTTACTCAATTTTTTAACAATTAAATTTAATAAGAATGGTTACAGAAGCACAACAAAAGCCACTCATTGAAGAGTGCAAAAACTGGTATGGCATACTGGCCACCTACCGGGAAAAATTAAACAAATTAAAAACAGAATTATACTTTTTTGCACCTGGAAAAACTGATAATGAAGTTTTAGTAGGAATAGAGCATTTTCATAGCCAGTTCCATATTCAACTTATCAACATTCACGATTTAAAACATGAAGTAAAGAATCATATTCATGAAGCGGAAAGGTATCCAAATATTGGCCATCGTGTTCCACATCATTATATTAAAGATAAACTGGACATGCTGATTGCAGATCTCGATACTCTTGAAAAAGATTTTCATCAATTCATAAAACAATAAGTCTTAAATACCAACCAGCCCGTTATACAGCGGGCTGGTTGGTTCTAAAGAGCGATCCTATCATTTTTAAAAAAGATTGTATGGCTACTTACGATTCCAAACATGTCAAAAATATTGCCCTGCTGGGACATGCAGGCTGTGGTAAAACCACCCTGGCCGAATGCATGCTCTTTGAGGCAGGTATTACAAAACGTCGCGGCAGCATTGCTCAAAGAAATACAGTAAGTGATTATCACGAACTGGAAATTGAAAGACAAAGTTCCGTATTCTCTTCATTGCTTCACACAACATGGAAGGATTTTAAGATAAACATTATTGATACCCCTGGCTATGATGATTTTGCCGGTGAAGTGATCAGTGCCCTTCGGGTGGCTGATACCGGTGTAATAGTTTTAAATGGAGTAATGGGGGTGGAAGTGGGTACCGACATCATCTGGGAATACACTGACACTTTTAAAACACCTGCTATTTTTGTAGTTAATCAATTAGACCGGGAAGAAGCAGATTTTGACCGCACTTTACGAGATGCCAAAACACATTTTGGTAACAACGTGGTAGCAGTACAGTATCCTGTACAAACCGGCAGCAATTTTGGCAGCATCATTGATGTGCTTAATATGATTATGTACAAATTTGGCCCCAATGGTGGCAAGCCGGAAAAACTTTCCATACCTGATAGTGAAAAAGAAAGAGCCGATCAGTTACATAAAGAATTGATTGAAACGATTGCATCAAATGACGAAGGCCTGATGGAAAAATATTTTGAAATTGGCGAACTGACTGAACAGGAAATGAAAGACGGCCTGCATACTTCCATGATCAAACATGATATCTTCCCCTTGTTCTGTGCATCGGGAGAAAAAAATATGGGCGTTGGCCGAATTATGAGTTTTATTGATTACGTATGCCCTGCCCCCAACGACATGCCGGTACAAAAAACTAAAGCGGGCAGTGAATTACCCTGTGATGTAAAAGGCCCTGCCTGCATTTTTATTTTTAAAACTATTATAGAACCACATATTGGTGAACTCAGTTTATTTAAAGTGTACAGCGGAAGTATTAAAACCGGTTGCGAATTAGTAAACGAAAATACCGGCGCTACTGAAAAAATAAACCAATTATTTTTAATGGAGGGGCACAACCGGGTACCGGTGCAGGAACTGGTTGCCGGTGATATAGGTGCTACAATAAAACTACGATCAACTCATGTAAACAATACGCTACACGATAAGGGTGCCAACCTGGAACTTAAACCCATTAAATTCCCTAAACCTAACTTAAGCATTGCTATTGCAGTTGTAAACAAGGGCGATGAAGAAAAATTGTCGCAGGCACTACACACTTTACATGAAGAAGACGCCAGTATGTATTTTGAAGTATCACCGGAAGTTAAGCAAATATTGCTGCATTGCCAGGGTGAACTGCACCTGAAAGTATTACAATGGAAAATTGAACACCTGCACAAACTGGATGTAAAATTTGATAAACCAAAGATTCCTTACCGGGAAACGATTGGCAGCAGGGCTGAATCAAGTTACCGACATAAAAAACAAAGTGGCGGTGCCGGCCAGTTTGCCGAAGTGTACATGCGTATAGAACCCTGGTACGAAGGTATGCCTAACCCCGAAGGTTTAAACCTGCGCAACAAAGAAGAAATTAATCTTGACTGGGGTGGTAAATTGGTTTTCTGTAACTGTATTGTTGGAGGTGCTATTGATAGCCGTTTTCTTCCCTCTATATTAAAAGGTGTGATGGAAAAAATGCAGAATGGCCCACTTACAGGATGTTATGCAAGGGATATAAGGGTAAGTGTTTATGATGGCAAGATGCATGATGTGGATAGTAACGATATTTCGTTTAAGATAGCAGGGCTTCATGCATTTCGGCAGGCATTTATAGAAGCCAAACCGCAGTTGCTGGAACCTATTTATACTGTAGAAGTTTTTTGTCCGGATGAAATGGTTGGTGCTGTAATGGGCGATTTGCAAACCCGTATGGGTGTTGTGGAAGGCATGGAAGCAGAAGGGCATTTTGAAAAGATAACCGCTAAAGTACCGTTGGCACAGATGTACCAATACTCCTCTTCACTTCGTAGTTTAACACAGGGCCGTGCCCGTTTCAATATGTATTTCGACTCTTATGCTCCGGCGGCATATGAAGTGCAGCGTCAATTGATGGAAGCATATAGCAGGCATGAAGTGCTGCAGGATTAAAGCGGATGATTAAAAGTGTAAAAAAAATAGCAGGATAAGACTGGTTAAATTTTTACTTACTTCTTAAATAAGCGGGCTAAAAAAAGCCGGTTTATTTAATATTTTATCAAGTGCCAATACTACCACTCTCAATTCAGATCAAAAATAAATCCGCCATAAATTTTACCATTTAAAATTGCTGACTTCCCTTTTCTTTGTTCGTTAATAAACCAGTTATTATCATTAATATAAGCAATTCTAAAATGCTTTATTCTAAATGCAAAGGAGTAACTCAGTTGTTTTACTGCTAATCCTGCAGAAAGTAATGCATTATTAAAGGGAACGTAATTAACCCCCAATGCTGCATCATAAAAGCCATCTTGGGTAATTAAAATATCTGTACCTACATTTAAGCGTTGCCATTTATACAAAAGCCCCAACCCAAGAGAACGTTGTTTTTGCATAGGTATGTTTGATTGCTGTGGCGTAAATGCATCGGCATATAGTTCAGTACCTCCAAGGTTCATGAAATTTATCCCAATCTGAAAGGCATTAGTTATTTTATAAGTTGCCGAAATATCAATATCAAAGTTTTGTTTTTTTATGCTGCTATCTTTGAAAGTTGCAATTCCTACATTTGGAATTGATGTTGGGCTTACCGAAATCCTGTTAGGTATGTTGAAGTCCTGCCATACAGATTTTATGGTTAACCCAAAACTTAAGTTATTATTAACCTTATACACAGGGCTTATAAAGGCAGCATATTCTTTAAGTTTCATAATGGTTGAATCTATCTTTCTTGTACTATTAGGGTCATTTGCAGGTGGTACGCCTTCAAAAGTAGTTGTTCGTCTTTCGTCTTGCATTGTATGAACAAATCCGCCGCCTAATACAATTTTTTTATTAACCTTGCAAAATCCACCTGCCTTAATATTATTTTTTATATTAATTAGCAAACTGATGTTATTTGCTTTTTTGCTATTGGCAATTGCAGATGGGTTCCAAAAAACTGCTTCGGAAATATCACGGGAAGGAGAAAAGTTGAAGCCCGTGTTTGCAGAATGTATTACTGGCGATACCAGTAGAAATTGCCCATAATTAATTTTACCTGGGTCTAGTGATCTCACTCTAAAAGGCCCGGTAGGAAAACCCGTTGCTCCAACCACCGTAGTTAGTGTTGTTAAAAAATTTAAAAATGCAGGGGCACCTGTTAATGCAGTAGCAGCCGATACTTTATCTAAATTTTGTTCGGGCTGTTTAACTATTAACCTTAATACACTATCTGCTGCCAGCGGAATTAACTCGGCCTGCTGGCAATTGGTATTTAACATCCAGTCCTTTATTGTAACGTACCTTTTGGTATCATCCCTGTTTTGCCTGTCCTGATCCTCAGAAATAAATATTCTTTTTGCCACCTCCTTACAATTGCTGCAACGGGATACTACATAAATAGTTACCATCTTATCCTGTATTTTAGAAATGGGTACGCCTGTATTAAATTCAAAATAACCCGAAGGGCGAGAGGCTGTAATGGTAGCATGCGATGGCATAAAAGTTGGAACCACAATTATATTTTCGGCCCCTTTGGTGGAATTTGTACTTTGATTAAGGCACCTCACTTTTCCTTTTATAATTAATGTTTGGCTTGTACAATTATTATAAAACAAGAATAGTGAACAGCAGTAAATAATTATTTTTTTCATGGCTGTAATTTTTTATGAGTAACAGGGTTTAAAAAAATATCCTGATTTTTTATTTCCGGTGAATTTATTTTTAGCGAAACAGTTTTGTCTTCAAAATCTTTATGCGATGTGGTAAGTGTAATTTCATCGCCAAGGGTATATTCCTCCAGCCTTAAATTGTAAGTGCCATCAGTAATGGAAATAGCGTAGTACCTTGTACCATCTACATCTATTTCCACACCCTTAATCGGTATTTCAGCAGCAGTTTTTATTCTTCCCGAAATAATTACCACAGTAGTAAGTGGCAAAGTAAGTTCAAGCGGCTTTGAATTAGCTAGTAGTGTATCAAAAACTTTGGTTGTATAGCCCGGGCAGGATACTTCTATCTTCATTTTGGTTTTAAACAGGTCTTCCGGCAGGCCCGTAAAAAGTGCCTGCCCCATTTTATCAATAGATTGGGTGCGAAAATATTCTTTCAGGTAAATTTTTACATCTCCCTGCGTAACAGGATTCTTTTTACGATCAAAAAGGCGAATGGCTATATTTTTTTCTGTTGATTTTGCAGGCAGGTAAAAGCCACCCAACACAATCAGTATTACTCCTATGCCAGGACCTGCCATCTTAAACTTAACGTTTTGCTTTTTCCCCTTTAAAACAGCATACGTATTCATTACACCAAATACAAGAGCACTGGCAGAAATTCCAAAGAGAATAAGTATTAAATAAAACATTCGCTGATCTACTGAATCTGTTACTTTGCCCTGTACAAATTGCAGGTAGTAATAAATAAGAAAAAGCGATAGTATAAATCCAATACCTGCAATAATACTGTAACGGGAAACAGGCAAACGATGAGCTGGCATCGTTTCATTTTCTTCTGACTTAGCTGTATATTTTGTTGTAACTGATTTATCATTTGTCTTTACATCCTTAACTTTGGGTGGTATAACTGCCTCATTTTTATGACCAATAATGTTTTCTATAGAACTGAAAAGTATATCCAGTTCTGGATGTTGCTGCACCCCATCCCAACCAATAAGCATTGCACTTTCAATTCTTCTAAATGCCAGCGGAATGTCTACCTGTTCAAGTACAACCGGTACCAATGTCCCTTTTTGTGCCGCATCACTTGTTTCATTCTTCACCCATTCTGAAGATATAGATCTTTTTGTCCATACTACCAGTACACAACTTGCTTTATGCAATTCATTTTCAATTACGGTGTCATATTTTTGGCCAATTGGTATTTGCCTGTCCCACCATACGGTCCAGCCTTTATTTTCAAGCAGGCCCGCAATTTGTTTTACGATGCTTTTATCTTCACTGGAGTAACTGATAAAAATATCTGCCATAATATTACTCAATTAATAAATTTACCAATAGTTTTTTCCAATGTTTGTATCGAAACATCGGTGCATATACTATTATTAATAATTTTTACACGCAGTCAATATTTTCTAAAGCTGCTAATTAGGAGAAATTGGTTTCAGAAAATTACTAAAAAGAATATTTACCTGCAATACCCCATAGTGGTAATAGGCAATTTTTTCCTGTACTACAAAAAAAAGCGGCCCACTAATTATCTACCGTTTATATGTTAATATAAAACAGAATAATTCCTTGCAGGTGATTTCGCTTTGCATGGAAATTCAAATTTTTGAAAGACTAAGGTAATTTTTTAGGATAATAATACGAATCCAGAATAATTGTAAGAAAAACAAAATTTACAATTTATACTTTTGCTATAGGCAGAGTAGCACTTCAAGCTTGCCAATAAAAAATTTATTTTCTATTTATCTCATCCAATCTCGGCCTCAATCTTTTTTTACTTTTATTAAACACCATCATGCCTTTATCAATTCCTTTGCGGAGTTCTTTTTGTTCTTCCAGCGGTAAGTTGTACACGGTTTGGCAAGCCTCGCTGCAGCAGCTATCATATTGCCTGGCGCAAGCTTCGCATTGTATAAAGAGTAAATGGCAGCCATCGTTTTTGCAGTTGGTATGGGTATCGGCAGGCTGGCCGCATTGGTGGCATCTGGCAATTACATCTTCAGTTATCCGCTCCCCCAGCCTGTCATCAAACACAAAGTTTTTACCAATGAATTTACTGGGCAAATTATTTTCTTTAGCTTGCCTGGCATAGTTAATAATGCCGCCTTCCAAATGAAATACATTTTTAAAACCTTTGTGCAGCATGAAAGCACTGGCTTTTTCGCAACGGATGCCACCGGTGCAATACATAATAATGTTCTGGTCTTTTTTATCCTGCATCATTTCAACCGCCATAGGTAATTGCTCACGGAAAGTATCGCTGGGTATTTCTAATGCCTTTTCAAAATGGCCCACTTCGTATTCGTAATGGTTACGCATATCTATCACAATGGTGTTGTCATCCTGTAGTAATGTATTCATTCCGGCAGCATTTACATACTTGCCTTTATTTTCCATGCTGAAGTTGGGATCGGTAATCCCATCTGCCACAATTTTTTCTCTTACTTTAATTTTTAATACCCAGAATGATTTGCCGTCATCATCCACTGCAATGTTTAATCTTAATCCATATAACGGTTCAATGGAATACAAGTAATTTTTCAGTGTCTCGAAATTATTTTCGGGCACACTTATTTGCGCATTGATCCCTTCACGTGCAATGTAAATGCGGCCAAATACTTTTAGTGCATTCAGTGCTGTATACAATTCATCACGAAATTGTTGTGGATCTTCAATTATAAAATACCGGTAAAATGAAATAGTGGTACGGTGCTCCGTTTCCTGGTACAATAATTTTTTTAACTCCGCCTGCGAAATGCGGTTGTGTAATACTGCCATAGTTTTAAATTTGATCCCGCCGCAGGCGGGAAACCATTAAATGATTGGATGCTTGCAGGGCAAACCAAATTAACGGTGTAAAGATAATTATTATAAACTAATGGAAATATTTCCGTTTCCTGTGCGGCGAATGCTGCCGCCAATAACACCCCCAAAACCTATGCGAATGCCGGTTAACCCTTTTTTCCCATTGGCATAAGCCGCAACAAAATCCATCCGTAAAATTTTGAAGATATTTTCAAGCCCGACAAAAACTTCAGCATAGTTACTTTTTTTATTTATATAAAACGCATTACTGCCCGCCACTAAATTCCAGCTAAGTTTTTTAAATAAAGGAATTTTATTGGTAAGTAGGCCATTAAAGTGATGTTCTAAATGGCCAAAAGAATAAAAACTTTCTATTGTGCTATTGGCATAATATTTTGCCAGTTGAAAACTGTTTACATACTCACTTGCAGCTGTGGACCTGTTTCCATTGAAGTGTTGAAAGTCCTGTATATAAACTTTTTTGTCATTTAAAAAACCGCCAATACCCACTTTATATTTCAACTCTCCGGCCAGTTTTAAGTTTTTGGTATCACTAATGGTAAATTTCCATTTGTCAAAATTCACATCACTGCCAAAAACATTTTCAATTCCTTTGGTATAATTAAAACTAAATGTGGGATACTTAGAACCTATTGGAATTTTCCGATTGGGGAATTGAATATATTGCTGGCCTGGTTTTATACTGATATCAACACTTACCAGCAAAGCCTGATGAGGTTTAAATTGTTGTGTAATTTTTTCGTAAGGATAATTAGGTGTTATATTTATTGAATCTTTCTTAAAAACCGTAAAACTGGTAGTGTTTTCAACAGGAATTCTGTCCTCATACAAAGCGTTTGCCGAAAAGCGTAATCCGCTTTCATATCTTTTACTAAATCCAATACTGCCAAAATAACTTTCATAGATCTTCATAAAATTATCTCCCCAAAATAATGTGTTGATAGTATTATTAAGCGGTGTGATAGTACTTTCTTTATTAAATTGGTTTACCTTTTTTCCACCGGATAAAGACCAGCTCTGGCGTTTTATTTTTTTATCGGTACTCCAGTCCCTGGTGCTGAAATTAACATCGGCCCAGGCATTAAGATGAGTATTATTAAAGCCATACCGAAAATGTGGCTGTATGGAAAAATCAGACTTAATTTTTTTAAGGTATTTATTGTAATACAAATTGGTATTTAGTACCACTCCTTCAACCGTATTGTATTCCATATTTTTTATCAGGGATTCAATACCCCAGTTAGTGATATTGGTTTTAGTAAAATGCCGCCTGTTTATACCTTTCCATAAAATATCAAAAGGTTTTAATTTACCTTGTTTTTTATTTAATGAATCAACAGAACGCTGGCTTAACAAAGAGTCCTTTTGTAACTGATAAATACTGTCTTTTACCTGGTAATCCTTTTTCTCTTCGGGTTCCAGTGGTACAGGACGAATAGTATCCCAATACGCAGCCGGTTTTTTATTTACTGCAGTATCATATTTAATAATAACCTTATCAAAATATTTCTTACCAAAGGCCGGGTTAATATTGTAGTTTGAATAAACATTTACAAAATTGCCAATAGCATCAATACCAAATTGTTTAAAATTAAAATGCAGTAATTGATTTTTTACACGCCACACATCATTGCCTACCGGTACATGAATTTGTGTTATTTGCAGTGTATCAATAATTTCCAACTGCGATGTTTTACTGAGTGTTAAATCACAACTGTGAATGCGCCAGTCGCCTTCAGTAATATAAATAACACCCGAAAATAATGGCTCATAATTTCGCCGGGCTGTCACCCTGATGCTGTTGATCTCCTTTCCATCCTCAAAAAAACTACCTAAAAATTTATACTTATAAAAACCAATGGCCCCATCTGCAATGGGCGAAACAAATCCACGGGGGCTAAATTTTTCGGTAAATACTTTTACATTGTTATTATACAAACTGATAAAGGTTGGAAAAGTAAATCCAAAACCGCCACTACCGCTAACCCTGCTGCTCAGTACTTCCATTTTAAATTTATCCGGTTGTTGTGTATGTACTTTTGCAATGGACTCCGATAAATAAATAATTCCTTTGCCGGTAGAATCAAGTCCAATATTTTTTCTGTCTTCATCAGGAATTTTTTTGCCCATTATTTTTTTAGGGAGCATACGAAGTTTCATAATATCCTTGGTATATAAATCGCACTCAAAGGCATTTACCTCTTTGTTGTAATACTCCCTTTTTTTAATAGCCTGGCGAATGATAGCATAGGCAGGATCTTCGCCACCGTTTTTTACCAGCACTTCTTTTAAATCTAATTTTTGTTCTGCAAGAATGAAAGTTATTTCTTCATCTTGCTTATTAACCAGTATTGTATTTTCCTGTTTGGTAAACCCAATATGCTGGCAAACCACTACATAGGTACCTGCATTAACTGTAAATGAAAATTTTGCTTTATTGTTGGCGCTTGCTCCCATGGAAGTCCCTTTTATGGTAACAGAAGCATAAGGGAGCAAATCCCCTTTAGTATTAAATACAGTACCGTAAATTTTTTGTGCGGAGGAGCGGATTGAAATAAAAATCAGAAAGAAGAGTAATAATTTTTGCATGCAGCTATTTTGTATTAAACGAAAATAGAAAGGAAAATGTTACGGCGGTGTGAAAGAAGAAAATAAATGAACCAGCAATGGGCTTATACCCTATTTGAGGTATTATTTTGGGGGAAGGAATTGGTATATTGTGGGGGGAAGAAAAAAGCCTCCAGCCGAACTGAGAGGCAGACTTAAATCAGTCTAAGGAATAATCCTTATTGTGATAAGCTTTCAATGTAAAAGTAAACTTAAACCTTATAAAACGATACAAATGGCAAAATTTATTTTAGGACTTGACATTGGAACCAATTCAATTGGCTGGGTTCTGTTAAGAGATAATAAAATATTTGATAAAGGAGTAGTTATTTTTCCAATTGGGACAAATGTTGATGAAAGAGGAAGAGAAACGACTAAGAATATGGTAAGGGGTACTTATCGAAGAGCAAGCAGAACAAATTTCCGATATAAACTTAGAAGAAAAGACTTGAAAAAGTTTCTAACAACTTTAAATATGTTACCAACATTTGTAACCACTTTTAAAATAAAAGAAAAATTTCAGGCATCAGACTTATATAAATTAAGAGCAGATGCATTAAAGAATCAAATTCCAATTGAAGAAATAGGCAGGATATTTTTATTAATTAATAAACATCGTGGATTTAAGAGTAATAGTAAAACCCTGTCAGAGGCTAAAGATGATGAAGGTGTAGTAAAAGCAGATATAAATAGCTTATCTGAGACAATGAAGAATAACAATGCCCGAACAATTGGTGAATACTTTCATAAGATGTACGAAAAATCATCCCAATTATTTAATGATGGCAAGTGGCATAACATAGATGAGCCTTTTGATGAAAGAGCAATTAACAATGAAGGGGGGTTTTTGCTTTGCAACAATAGAGGTATCCGTAGGGAAGGAAGATTTGTAGGTAGAGAAATGTATGCAACTGAATTTGACTTAATTTGGGATGAGCAAAGAAAATATTACCCTTACCTAACTGGCAGCAGAAAAGAATATGATGAAATATGCCAATTATCTGTGGAAGCTAAAAGAGCCAAACTCAAATTATTCAAAGAAACTTACTACTGGAAAATTAAGCATCAAACAATATTTTTTCAAAGACCATTAAAAAGTCAAAAGAAATTCATAGGTAAATGCCAGTTTGAAAAGGATAAGCGAACTGCTCCTGCAAGTTCATTATTATTTCAGGAATTCAGAATTTGGAAACAACTGGCTGACATACGATATACTGATAAAGCAAATGATATTTATTCTCAACCCTTACCAACAGAATGGAAACAAAAAGTATTTGACTACCTGCAAGTAAATCTATCATTGAATTTAAGAGAGGGCAACAAGAAAAAAGATGGCACCAGAAATACAGATGTTTTGGATGTTATAGGATTACCTAACAAAAAGAATTTTCAGTTTAATTATGATAGCAATGAAGATGATAAAACCTTTCATGGCAACAAAACTTTATACGCTATTTACACATCTTGTGGTGAAGAAAAATTCAATGAATTAAAAGCAGAGAATAAGTTGGAGAAGCTTTGGCATATACTTTACATGGCTAAAGATGATGAATGGCTAATGGATACACTTACATGGAAATGGGGCCTTGATCCTGCCACAGCAACAAGACTCATTGAAATGGGACTTGAAGAAGGCTTTGCTAATTACTCGACCAAAGTATTAGAGAAAATACTGCCATATTTAAGAGAAGGCAATAATGAACACAATGCCTTGATATATGCAAAGTATAAACAAGCTTCTGAAGATGATCAAAAGATAGAAATTCTTAATAAAAAAATTAAACAACTTTCAAATAATGAATTAAGAAACCCTGTAGTAGAAAAAGCTGTTGGGGAAACAATAAGATTGGTAAATAGCATTTTGAAACTTAATGATATTGATCAGGAAAATTTTACCATTAGAATTGAAAGCACCAGGGAATTTAAGAAACCTAAAAAAGAAAGAGAAGGTATACGACGAAAGAATTTAGACACTGAAAAAAGAAGAGAAGAATATGCTAGATTTTTAAATGAAATGAAAGACAAAGGTGAGTTGAGTTTTAGCAAGTACATTCAAAAGAATGATAGTATCATTAATAAGTTTGAACTATGGCTTGAATTGGGAGCTGACAAAAACGACCCAGAGTTTAAAGCATTTGAAAACTTAGTAGAAAGAAAGGACAGAGAAAAACATACGCTTTGGCTTGACTGTAATAGGATTTGCCCCTACTCAGGTAAAATCATTTCTCTATCTAAATTATTTAGCCCCGAGATTGAGATAGAACATATCATTCCTTACAGTTGGAGTTTAGATGACAGCTTTACAAATAAGACATTGACCTTTGGTTATATCAATAAAGAAAAGGCCAATAAATCCGCTTATGAATATATGAAAAGCAAAGGGGAAGCAGAGTTTAAAATTTATCAAAGCAGGATAAAAGTGTTTAACAAAGAAAAGGCTGAAGAAAGATTTCTAAACGCAAAGCCAGAACAAACATTTACAAATGCTCAAGGCAGGAATGCTTCATACATTGCTGTTTATGTTAGAAAAAAGTTACAAGAAGTTTGCAGAGATGTACAGTTTACAAATGGCTTTGCTACCAGCGAATTAAGAAGAAATGATTGGCGTTTAGGAAGCCTTTTAGACAAGGTTAGATATGAAGAAGAAACTGGAATTGATATAGATAAATATACCCGGGAATTTGCAAATTATAAAAGAGATTTTGAGACATACAGGAAGCGTAAAGCCAATAGTAGCGATATACTCAAAACAGATTGGAGAAACTTAACACAAGAAATTACGGCTGAATATGAAGCAGAAACAAAAAACCCTATTTATGAATGGTGGGAAGAACTGCAAAAATTTGATGCTTTTAGAGGTGCTAAAGGAAAAAAAGATCGCTCAGATCATAGGCATCATTTATTAGATGCCATTGTAATTGCAATGTGTTCACCAAGTATTATTCAACGCTTAAGTACATTAAACCAACTAAGGGAAAAACAAGGTGCTTCACTTTATGATGAAAAAGGAGAATTGACAAGAGAAAGAATTGATTTACCTATCCCTTACGTTGAAATTAAGGAAACGTTAGAATCAATACTTGTATATCATAAAGCAGAACAAAGATTAATTACTGCAAAACAAAATCGCATCCATAAAAAGAAACATTCGAAAGATGATTCCTCTATTATTATACAAAGAACAATTGCTCCAAGAGGAAGTTTGGTTGGGGATAATTTTTATGGGAAACTTAAAAATCCACAAAATCAAGGGTTTGCAAAGAATGACGTTTTTGTAAAACGGGTACCTGTAAATGGCGAAAATTTCAAAGATAAAAAAAGCCTTGATAAAGTAGTTGATAAAAATTTACGAAAGATATTAGAACTCCGACTTGATAAATATGGGGACAAAGGTGAGAAAGCGTTTAGTGAAGAAACGCTTTTATCAGACCCTTTGTTTGTTTATAGCACAGCAAAATATCCTAATGGTTTACCTGATGCCCCTATAAGCAAACAAGGTAATCCTTTGCCTGTTATTAAAAAGATAAGGGTTGCAAATAAAAATTCAAGGAATTTAATACAACTTGTTGCAAAAGATGAAGAAAAAAATATTATTAACTCAAACAGATATTCAGAGGCTGATGGGAATTATGTAATGGCATTGTATGAAAGAAAGGAAACTGATAAAAAAGGTAAAATAAAAATTAAAAGAGATTTTGAAATAGTATCATTTTTTAAGGCAGTTGAAAAAAGAAGAAAAAGTGAAAAATTATTCCCTGATGAAAAAGAACAAAAAGATGGAACATTCTTGCCCTTGATGAAATCTTGTCCTTACTTAAAGGCTGGCGATTTTGTAGTTATGTATGAGAATGAGGAATTAGAAATAGATTGGGATGTAAAAGAAGATTTAATGAAAAGATTATATAAAGTAACTCAATTGAGTTCTAAAATTGTAAACAAAGTTTATGAATTTGGCGACATTTTTTTTGTAAGACATAATATATCTTCATCAAACGCCAAATATGAAAGTGCTGGTTATAGCAATTTAAAAGAAAGTAAATTTCTACAAAATTCTCATGTCCAGCTTAAAGCAATAAAAGTATTAATAGACCGTGCTGGAAATATCAAATCAATAAAATGATTAAACGCACCCTCTACTTCGGCAATCCTGCTTATCTTAAAACAAAAGATGAACAATTGATTATTGTATTGCCGACAGAGGTGATAAACGGGCAGCCCCTGCCAGAAGAAATTAAAACGGTGCCCATAGAGGATATTGGCGTACTTATTTTAGACCATCAACAAATAACCATTAGCCAGGCATTAATAAGCAAACTGCTGGCTAATAATGTTGCGCTAATAACCTGCGATAACAGCCACCACCCCACCGGCCTGCTATTAAATTTAGATGGCAATACTTTACAGAGTGCAAAATTTCAGGCACAAATAGAAGCTACAATACCTTTAAAAAAACAATTGTGGCAGCAAACCGTAAGTTGTAAAATAAATAACCAGGCAGCTTTGCTGGAGGGGGTAAGGGTACCTGCAAAAAATATGCGTAACTGGGCAGCAGCAGTTAAAAGCGGCGACAGCGAAAACCATGAGGCCATAGCCGCAGCGTATTATTGGAAAAATATTTTTCAAATTTTTCCGGAATTTAAAAGGGAACGTTTTGGTGAGCCACCTAATAATTTACTGAATTATGGTTATGCCATTTTAAGGGCTGTAGTGGCAAGGAATATTGTTGCCAGCGGTATGCTGCCCACACTGGGCATTTTTCATAAAAACCAATACAATGCTTACTGCCTTGCCGATGATATAATGGAACCTTACCGGCCTTTTGTAGATAAGGTGGTGGTAAACATTGTAAACCTTAATGGAAAATTTTTAGAGCTTACCCCAAGCATGAAAAAAGATTTGCTGAATATTCCGGCAATGGATGTGATAATAAATAATGAAAAAAGCCCGTTGATGGTGGCGGTACAAAAAACAACCGCATCGCTAAGTAAATGTTTTGAAGGTACGCAACGGAAAATTTTATACCCGTTGATAGATTAAATGGCTGGCTATGTACAATTGTAAAAATGCGGCTGTCGTCCCGACGAAGGAGGGATCTGCCCGGCGGTGCTGCAGGCGGGCACTGAAAAAAGTTTGAATAGAGGTAAAGTGGTTATTTTTTTTGCAGGGGGTTGCGAAATTTAACAAAGGGCTTTGTATAAAGTTGATGGCTTTTGCTTAATAGCTACCTGCAGCTTGGTTCAGCAGGTCCCTCCTTCGTCGGGATGACAGCTTTAATTGGAGCAGCGAAGCATTAATGACCATTTATAAAACGCAGTGTTTAATTTAAACGCAGATGAAAATACCCGGCGGCAACAATTATTACATTTATATAGTTACCAATAAAAACAAAACAGTTTTATATACTGGTATTACCAACAATTTATACCGCCGCTTAAAAGAACACGAAGAAAACAGCCTACCATTTAGGCATAAATCTTTTGCCGGGCAATACAATGCTTATTTTTTATTGTATTACGAAAGGTTTCACCAGGTAGAAAATGCCATTGCAAGGGAAAAAGAAATTAAAGGCTGGAGAAGAAGTAAAAAAGAAGCGTTGATAAATACACTAAACCCGGATTGGACATTTTTAAATGATGAAATATAGCTGTCATCCCGACGAAGGAGGGACCTGTTAAACAAAGCTATCATTTCGAGGAACGAGGAATCTGCCCGGCTTTAGTACAAATATTTAGCAGATCCCTCACTGCGTTTTCCGAAATAATCGGAACAAGCAGGATGACAGCAACACTAAACCATGTATAACCGTTTAAATGCCTATAGAATTATGTGGGTACTTGTATTTTATGATTTACCTACCGAAACCGCCAGGGAGCGTAAAGTGGCTGCTTTGTTTAGAAAAAAGATTTTAAAAGATGGTTTCCAGATGTTTCA
>JAYSTT010000418.1:0-2927 GCA_043719495.1 Ferruginibacter sp.
TCTTCAGTAAGTGAAACCCTTATTGTATCGCCAATGCCATCTTCCAGTAAAGTCCCAATACCAATCGCACTTTTTATTCTGCCATCCTCACCATCGCCAGCTTCGGTTACGCCTAAGTGCAGTGGATAACATTCGCCAAATTCTTCCAGCATGTGGTTAATCAATAAACGATACGCATGCACCATCACCTGCGGATTACTGCTCTTCATGCTTAAAATAACCTGGTGATAATCTTCGGCTCTTGCTATACGCAAAAACTCCATCGCACTTTCTACCATGCCCATTGCCGTATCGCCATAGCGGCTCATTATCCTGTCGCTCAAACTGCCGTGGTTGGTACCAATACGCATAGCAGTGCCATGTACTTTACAAATTAAAACTAATGGTGTAAAGCGTTCTCTTATTCTTTCAATTTCTTCTGCATATTCTGCATCAGTGTATTCTATTTGTTCAAATTTTTTCTTATCTACATAATTACCGGGGTTCACTCTTACCTTTTCTACAATTCTTGCTGCAATTTCTGCTGCGTTGGGTGTAAAATGAATATCAGCAACTAAAGGCGTATCATAACCACGTTTTCTTAATTCATCTTTTATATTTTGCAAATTTTCTGCCTCCTTTTTTGAAGGCGCCGTTATACGCACCAATTCTGCACCGGCTTCAATACAACGGATAGATTGCTCTACGGTTGCCATGGTATCCATTGTGTCGGTGGTAGTCATGGTTTGAATTCGTATAGGATTATTGTTGCCTAATAAAAGGTGGCCTATTTTAACTTCTCTTGTTTTTAGGCGCTTATATTCAGTTAAACTTTCGCAGTACATTTTTTAATTATAATGATGATTGCAAAGGTAACAATTTGTAACAGTTAAAGTTTAGTTGATAAGTTTAGATTTACAACTTTCACACAGCCATTTATTTTCTCTATCCACCTGCTTAATGGTACCGCCTGCATCTGTCATTAAACATGATGGGTTGTAGTTGCAATGCGGCAGGCCAAGGTTATGCCCCAGCTCATGCAGCACAACTTTTATTAAACGCTCTTTTAATTGCGCCGAATTTGTAGAAGCCCTTTGCAAACGGTAAACTGAAATAACACAAACTTTACCGGGGCACATGCCTAAACCAAAAACGCCCCAATCAGGTATTTTTCCGTTAGAAGTTGAGATATCTTTACTGGTAAAGCCTATCACTGATTTTATTCCATCTTTAGCCAGTTGCTTTTGAAACAAGAGTAAACTATCAGCTTTGTACCGTTGCCTTGGTGCATAAAAAGCATTACCTGGTAAATTATTTACTGGAAGAATAATGGCATTGCATTTGTAAAATGCTGTTACTTCATTTAATACATCATTCAATAAAACAGTATCAAAATCTTTATAAGGCAATAAAGCTACAGTAAATATGTTGCCTTTATCTCTACTGAGTTTTTTGGGTGAAGCAGAAGGTTGATTACAATTTAGAAAAACAATTGCTAATGCCAGAAAGAAAAATAATTTCATTTGGAAATATTTCATCACTTTACTACTCGTTATTTTACCAATCCTTCTCTGGCTTATTGGGCGAGGTCACATTTACCTTGCGTAATTTATCCTGTAGATTTTTTTCCTGCTGCAATAAAGCTTTCAATTTTTCCTCCGCATCTTTTTTAGTTATTTTTGAAGGTTGTGGTTTGGGTTCCTGTTTTTTTTCTTCTTTTTTCTTTTCCTGTTCTTTTTTCTTTTGATCTTCTTTTGGCTTTTGTTGCTGTTTTAATTGCTGTAATGCTTTTTGTAAATTTTGCCGGGCATCATCATCCTGTGGGTCTAATTTCAATGCATTTTTATAGGCAGCAATACATTCGGAAAGTTTTTTATCGTTTTGCAGCACTACACCTTTATTGTATAAAGCCTTTGCCTTTTCATCTTTTGCTAATAAGTGTATTGCAGCATTATCGTAAGCATTTATTGCTTCCCCTGTTTTATTATTTTTATATAAAGCATTACCTAAATTATATTGTGCAGTTGCATTAGCCGGGGTTTTAGTTATTACTTTTTGGTATTGTTCAGCAGCTTTATCAAATTCACTTTTACTGTATGCTTCGTTTCCTTTTTTAATAATTGCTTTTTCATCTTGTGCAAAAGTGGCAAAAGGAAATAAGCAAAAGGTAATGAGCAATAATATTGCAAATTTTGTAAGTATTTTCTTTTGTTTACGAATATTTACCCTTTCGGAAACTAGCATTTCAATTACCAGCAATAATAAAGACAATAACAAAAAGTATTGAAAAAAATTTTTGTAGTTTACTAAAGAGTCTTCGGTTACCGTACGCTGATCCATATTACTTAATTGTGCATCCAATTTTGCCACAACCTCATCAGTATTGGTATAAAGTTGATAAATACCATTGCCCTTTTCAGCAATGGCCATCAATGCTGTCTCATTTAATTTTGTAATAACTGTATTGCCTTCATTATCTTTTTTTGTTTGGTTTGTAGCAGCATCAATAATTGGCGCACCACTCGCTGAACCAATACCAACAGTATTTATTATTATCCCTTCTGCTGCCATTTGGCCGGCAATTTTAGTTGCTTCTTCATCATGGTCTTCACCATCACTTATTAAAATTACCGTTTTGTATTTTTTTTCTTTAGTATTAAAAGATGCATAACACATTTTTAGTGCGTCGCCAATTACAGTTCCCTGTGTGGGTACTATATCAGGAGTGGCAGAAGATAAATACATTTTTGCAGCCACCTGATCGCCGGTTATGGGCATTTGCAAATAGGCTTTTCCCGCAAATACAACAATACCTATTCTATCATTACTTAATTTATCTATTAATTTACCCAGGGCTTGTTTGGCCCTGTCCAATCTTGTGGGTTTAATATCCTGCGCCAACATGCTTTTGCTAACATCCAATGCAATCATTACATCAATACCATTAC
>JAYSTT010000419.1:0-2927 GCA_043719495.1 Ferruginibacter sp.
GTACGCCTTGATGTAATTGAAGCGCTTAAAAAATTAAAAGTTCCGGTGCTTCGTTGGCCCGGTGGATGTTTTGCTGATACCTATCATTGGAAGGACGGGGTAGGCCAAAAAGATAAACGGCCTTCAATGGTAAATGTATGGTGGGGCGGTGTAACAGAAGATAATAGTTTTGGTACCAATGAGTTTTTAAATATGTGTGAGTTGCTGGGTGCAGCACCCTATTTATCGGGTAATGTTGGTAGTGGTACAGTGCAGGAATTAAGTGATTGGATTAAATACACTGATCATAAGGAAGGGAGCGGTCCCATGCCCAAACTACGGGCTCAAAATGGCAGAATACAACCCTGGCATGTAAAATACTGGGGAGTGGGTAATGAAGCATGGGGCTGTGGGGGTAATATGAAACCGGAATACTACGCAGATGTTTACCGGCAGTACGCAACATTTATGAATGCAGGTGCTGGCCAGGAATTATTTCGTATTGCATCAGGTGCCAATTCATCAGATTATAACTGGACAGAAGTATTGATGAAAGAAATTCCTTTAGATATGGTGGAAGGGGTGGCGTTGCATCATTATTCTGTAATAGACTGGAATAAAAAAAGTTCAGCAACTGCTTTTAATGAAGAGGAATATTTTGCAACCATGAAAAGAGCCTGTTTTATGGATGAATTAATACAAAGGCATAGTGCAATTATTGATAAATACGATCCCGAAAAAAAACTGGCCCTGGTTGTAGATGAGTGGGGTGGATGGTATGATGTAGAACCGGGGACTAATGGAGCTTTTCTATTTCAGCAAAATACCCTTCGTGATGCAATGATAGCCGGTGTTACACTAAACATTTTTAATAACCATTGCGACAGGGTAAGGATGGCCAATCTTGCACAAACCATAAATGTATTGCAGGCTATTATTCTTACCGATGCTGAAAAAATGATACTGACACCCACTTTTCATGTGATGGAAATGTACAATGTGCACCAGGATGCTTTGATGTTGCCTGTTACAGTAAATAGTGATGATTACTCATTGGGAAAAGAAAAATTGAAAGCAGTTTCTGTATCAGCTTCAAAAAATAAAGAAGGGGTAATTCATATTTCGCTGGTAAATATTGATTTAAAAAGCAAACAGGAAATAAAAATTGATATGAAAGGTATAAATGCAGCAACAGTTACCGGGAAAATTTTAACAGGAACAAGTATTCAGGCTCATAATACATTTGCCAAGCCCGAACAAGTAAAACCTGTCACATTTACAAATGCTGTTTTATTGGGCAATACACTTACTGTAACATTACCTCCGTTTTCTGTAGTTGTACTGGAGCTAAAATAAAATTAGAACATGGTTTGAAATTAGATTTATTTTTTTTCAAACGCTGATTTATATAATTAAAGTTGGCTACCCTTAAAAAATAACTAAACTGTAATAAAATTTTATCGGCAAAATATATTATCAAGAGAAAAAAATGAATAAGTATCAACACCTACAACTGGAAGCTTACGAAGCTAATATGCAATTACCTAAACTCGGTTTAGTGCTTTTTACATTTGGCAATGTAAGCGCTGCCGACCGGGGCCTGGGCGTTTTTGCAATTAAACCAAGTGGAATTCCATACGAAGAGCTTTCGCCTGAAAAAATGGTGATTGTTGATTTTGAAGGCAAAACTGTTCAAGGTAATCTTCGGCCTTCATCGGATACATTAACACATGCAGTATTGTACAAACATTGGGAAAAAATTGGCGGCATTGTTCATACACATTCCACTTATGCTACTGCATGGGCACAGGCACAAAGAGATATTCCTATTTTTGGCACCACTCATGCAGATTATAATACAGTTGATATTCCCTGTGCGCCACCAATGGATGATGAAATGATAAAAGGGAATTACGAATATGAAACCGGTTTTCAGATCATGAAATGTTTTAAAGCCAATGATTTAAAATACGAAGAAGTTGAGATGGTTTTAGTGGGCAATCATGCTCCATTTACCTGGGGAAATACTGCTGCAAAAGCAGTGCATAATAGTGCTGTGTTAGAAAGCATTGCTAAAATGGCATTACTAACAGAGCAAATTAATTTTAATGCAGCAAGATTAAAAGATGCATTAATTAAAAAACATTTTGAACGTAAACATGGTCCTGATTCTTATTACGGGCAATAATAAGAATGATATAACCCCGACAGCAGTTAACAACCATGTAGGGGTTGATAAAGGGCATAAAAATCGACTTGGTAATTTAAAAATAAAACGATTGCTAATTATGAAACACTTCTCTTCACTTCTACTGGCAGCTTCAGTATTTTTATTTTCCTGTAATAACAGTACAGAAAATGCGGGTAAAAATTCCAATACTAAAATGGGAATCACAGAAAAATCTTTCGACACATTTAATGGCGAAGCAGTTACTGAATACACAATAACCAATGCCAATGGCATGCAGGTAAGTATTTTAAATTACGGCGGCACAGTTACAAAAGTTATTACAAAAGATAAGGAAGGAAAAGAAGGAGATGTGATTTTAGGTTATGATTCTTTAGCGGGTTACCTGCAAAAAGGGAATCCTTATTTTGGATGTTTGGTTGGCCGTTATGGAAACCGGATTGCAAAAGGCAAATTTATAGTAGAAGGAAAGGAGTATACTTTGGCTGCCAACAATAACGGGCAATCTTTACACGGTGGTTTAAAAGGCTTTGACAAAGTAATGTGGAAAGCAGAAAAACAGGCTGGTGACAGTAGTGTAAAATTAATTTATTTAAGTAAGGATGGCGAGGAAGGTTACCCGGGTAATTTGTCGGTAGAAGTAATTTATACTTTAACAGCAGATAATGCATTGAGAATTGACTATGCTGCAACAACAGATAAAGCAACGCCTGTTAACTTAACCAATCACTGTTATTTTAATTTATCAGCAGGAAAAGAT
>JAYSTT010000420.1:0-7074 GCA_043719495.1 Ferruginibacter sp.
GGTGCAGTAAAACCATTTGATGAAACCCCTGCATGGCGGCATACTTTATTTATTGGCATTTGTACAATTTGCATTTATGGTTTATTAAAAAAGCCTAAATGGTTTGTATGGTTTTTTGGAATTTTAATGGTGCAGCAATTGTACAGCCATGGTAGCCATTTTATAAAATTATTACAAGGGGATAAAATTAATTTTATTGATGCCGCAGTAATAATATTTATGCCGTTAATTTTTATTTTATTGCTGATGGATAGAAAACCTAAACTGTGATACCAAGCCACTCCTGTGCATTTTTAAACAACAATTTTTCTTTCAACTCATTCTCAAAATACATCTCCTCAATCATTTTCCCCGGATGTTGTTCCCCCAATGGAAAAGGATAATCGCTGCCTAAACAAATTTTATCTGCTCCCATTACATCAATAATATAATTCATTGCTTTGGCATCATGCACCAAACTATCTATCCAAAATTTGCCGATATAATCTTTGGGGTTAATAACATTCTCAACAGCAACTAAATCTGGCCGTACATTAAAACCATGTTCAATCCTGCCAATGGTTAAAGGAAAACTTCCACCGCCATGTGCAAAAGCCACCCTTAATTTTGGAAATGCTTGTAGCACACCGCCAAAAATCATACTGCAAATGGCCCTTGTAGTTTCGGCAGGCATACCTACCAACCAGGGCAGCCAATATTTTTGCATCTGCTGCTCCCCCATCATTTCCCAGGGATGAATAAATAATGCACAACCCAATTCTTGGGCCCGTTTATAAAATGGAAAGAATTTTTTTTCGGATAAATTTTCGCCGTTGATGTTACTGCCAATTTGCAGCCCCGGCATTTTTAATTCGGTAACACAGCGTTCCATTTCGCCAATGGCCAAATCAATATCTTGCAAAGGCACAGTGCCAATACCAATAAAACGGGTTGTATTTTTAGCAACTGTATCTGCAATGTGATCGTTAAAAAAACGGCTGGTTTCTAAACCGTCTTTTGGTTTTGCCCAGTAGTTAAATAATACGGGAATGGTGGAAAGCACCTGAACTGTTACCGCTGTTTCATCCATTTCTTTCATCCTCACTGCTGCATCAAAACAATTATCTTCTATTTCCCTAAATAGTTTATCCCCTTTCATCATGCAGGCTTTGCAATTGCGGTGTTCCAAATGTATAAATTCGCCATAGCCAAACTTTTGTACCCAGTTGGGCATTACAGGGGGCATGATGTGGGTGTGTATGTCTATCTTCATTCGACCTCACCCTCGTTCCCTCTCCAAAAGAGAGGGAGGCCGGGCATTTGTTTTTTGATTAACATTTGTTTTTTACTTTTCATCGGTAATACTTTTACCAACATTTACCCTTTTTTAATTGGAGGTGCCATCACCGCACCACATTTATTACAAGTCCTTTTATGTTCGTCTTTATAAAAACCTTCCATAACTGGTGGCAATTGTGTAACAATATCTGTAATCACTTTATATTCCTCATAAATTTTATTACCGCAGTTTTCGCAGTACCATAAAAATCCATCTTGTTCATTTTCCCTAACTTTTTCTATAACCAACCCAACTGTGTTTGGCCCACGCTGCGGCGAGTGTGGTGTTTTAGGCGGCAGCAAAAATAAATCGCCTTCATTAATTGCAATATCTTTTTGTACGCCTTCGTCAATAATTTTTAATACAATATTTCCTTCCACTTGGTAATACAATTCTTCGCTTTCGTTGTAATGATAATCTTTACGGCTATTTGGCCCACCCACTACCATCACAATAAAATTTTCGGCATCTTTATAAATACATTGGTTACCTACAGGGGGTTTTAACATATCCCGGTGTTCATCAATCCATTTTTTTAAATTGAATGGTGCAGTAACTGGCATAATAAATATTTTATTTTTGTAAGTTAAATACTTTTTTTAATTAACAACATGTTGATAAGTAAAATTGCTGTGTATCAATTGTTATTCGTTAAATTTGAAAAGCAAGTTTAAAAGTACCGACAACAATTTTAATTGTAAACAAAGTGCTGCTATGTTTGGTTTGTTTTTTTACAACAACAGAAACAGTGCGTAAAATTGAAAACCATTGACAGAAACGATTATCAACCTTGAAACCGTTAACCCCATTGAATTTTTTGGCGTAAACAACGGAAAGTTAGACATCTTAAAAAAGAAATTCCCCCTTGTAAAAATCCTTAGCCGTGGCACACAAATAAAGTTAAGCGGTGCCCCCGAACAAATTGAAGGTGCAAAGGAAAAAATTGATTTAATACTGCAGTACCTGGAACGTAACGGCCACATGAGTGCCAATTATTTTGAACAAATTTTAGGCGGCGATGACGAGAAAGTGATTGACAACTTTATGGATCGCAACCCCAACGATGTATTGGTATTTGGCCCCAATGGCAAAACAGTTAGGGCACGTACTGCCAACCAAAAACGTATGGTGGAAGCCTGCGATAAAAACGATATTTTATTTGCCATTGGCCCAGCCGGAACCGGTAAAACCTATACTGCTGTTGCATTAGCGGTAAGGGCATTAAAAAATAAATCGGTTAAAAAAATTATTTTAACAAGGCCCGCTGTAGAAGCTGGTGAAAGCCTTGGTTTTTTACCCGGCGATTTAAAAGAAAAAATTGATCCGTATTTAAGGCCTTTGTACGATGCATTAGATGATATGATACCTGCAGATAAACTGGGTTATTATATGACAACAAGAACCATTGAAATTGCACCACTGGCTTACATGAGGGGCCGTACATTAGATAATGCTTTTATTATTTTGGATGAAGCACAAAATACCAACGACCTGCAAATAAAAATGTTTTTAACCCGTATTGGCCCCAATGCAAAAGCCATTATTACCGGCGACCCTACACAAATTGATTTACCTAAAAACCAGCAAAGCGGTTTGTTTAAAGCCACCCGTATTTTAAAAAATATTGAAGGCATTGCACATATTGAACTTGATGAAGAAGATGTGGTAAGGCACCGTTTAGTTAAATCAATTATTAAGGCCTATAATAAAGATGATGGAAAAGTAGAAGAGAATAAAAAAGGGTTTTAAGTTGCTGCAGAAATAAATTTTAAATACTAACCTTTGAAATATAATGGGGTAGCCAAATTAGCTGCCCCGTTTTTTTTTCATCAATTCTAAAATTTGTAAACATATTTTAATACTTTTATAAAAAAATTATATGAAATACATTTTAAGTTTATTAACCGTTTTGGTATTAGTTGGCTGCAAAGGCGATATGGCAACCCCCAAAGGCACCGTAACTGCATTTATTGAGGCTATGAAAAAAGGCGATATTGAAGGCGTAAAAAAATTGATTACTAAAAGTGACCTTTCGCTGCTAAATACTGCTGAATCACTTGCAAAAACCTTTGGCCAGGATGCCGCTGCCATGACAGAAAAAATAAAAAAAGAATTTATTGAAAAATCTAAAACTGTAAGCTATACTGTTAAAGATGAAAAAATTAATGGCGATAAAGCCGAAGTAAATGTAGAAGTTAAAGAAAGCGGCAATACCACCACACAGCCTTTTCAATTATTAAAAGAAGATGGTAACTGGAAAATTTCTTTTACCTCTACCGGTTTAAATATGGCAGGTAAAGATGGCAATATGAATAATGAGAATATAAATATTGCCGACAGTATAAAGAAGGGAATGGAACAGTTAAAGAATATTAACCCCGATTCTCTTAAAGCCATGATGACAGAAGGCTTTGAAAAATTAAAGGACATAAAAGAAAAAAATCCGGAGGCAGTAAAAAAAATGGAAGAAATGCTAAAACGCCTTAAAGATTCCATAAAATAAATACTGCATTGTTGTAAAAGCACCCCTAAATTGGGGTGCTTTTTTATTTGGCTTAACCTAAAGTTGGTTAACTTTAATTATGATTAAGAAAATAATTTATTCTTTTGTATTTGCTGCGGCTATTTTATCCTGCAATAACAATGCAAAAAAAAATCCGGTTACCGATATTGAAGTGGGAACAACTTTTATACGGGCAGTGCTGGATAATGATTTTAATACCGCAGAAAAATATTTGCTAAAAGACGAAGTAAATCAGCAATATTTTAAAAGCTATCAGCAGCAATACCAGGCAAATACCCAAACTGATTTACAAAAATATAAAGCAGCAGATATCCTTATCAATACTTTACAACCATTAAACGACACAACTACTGTTATAAATTTTAGCAACAGTTATAAAAAAGAAATTAAAAAAAATATAAAATTATTACGCAGCAACGGGCAATGGCTCATCGATTTTAAATATACGTTTTCAGAAAATAAGTAATTAACCATGCTTAAAAATTTTCTTTTGGTAGGTTTGGGTGGTGCAGCAGGTTCCATGCTCCGTTATGTTTTCTATCTTTTTATTACAACAAAACAATTTCCTTATGCAACATTTGCAGTAAATATAATAGGCAGTTTTATTATTGGTTTAGTGTTGGCATTAAGTTTAAAAGACCAATCGTTTAATAACAACTGGAAATTATTTTTAGCAACGGGTATTTGTGGTGGCTTCACTACCTTTTCTGCTTTTTCATTAGAGAATATTACACTTTTACAAAACGAAAAATACTTTACTGCATTAATTTATATTGTTGCAAGTATTGTATTAGGTATGGTAGCAGCATGGTTAGGCTTTAAACTTATAACTTCTAATTCATAAATTTATGTACGTACTTCATCCATGGCATGGTGCCCATTATGGCGATAAATCGCCGCAGGTTGTTAATGGCTTAATCGAAATTCCGCAGGGAAGCAGGGCCAAATACGAAATTGATAAAAAAACAGGCTTACTAAAACTAGATAGGGTTATTTATTCTTCGTTTCATTATCCTGTTAACTACGGTTTTATTCCACAAACATTGGGGCAAGATGGCGACCCACTGGATATTTTAGTAATGTGCAGCGAAAGTATCCAATCGCTTTGCCTTGTAGAGGCTACAGTTATTGGTAATATGCAAATGATTGACAATGGCGAAAAAGATGATAAAATTATTGCAGTGGCCACTAAAGATCCCGGGGTAAATTATATTACTAATGTAGATGAGTTGCCCAAGCATTTTATTGCCGTGCTGCGTAATTATTTTGAAAACTATAAAGTGCTGGAAAATAAAATAGTGGAAATAGATGAGTTTCAAAATAAAGAAGCTGCTTACAAAGTAATTGATGAAGCCATTGCGTTTTATAAAACAAGTTTCCCTAAATGATTATTAAAAATAAAAATATGGACACTCAAACTATCCTCATCATTATACTGGTGGGTATTGCCGCAGGTATTTTAGGTGGGCTTGTTGGCGTAGGTGGCGGTATTATTATTGTACCGGCATTGGTTTACTTTATTGGGTTTAGCCAAAAAACTGCACAGGGTACATCGCTTGGTTTAATTATGCTGCCCGTAGGTATTTTAGGCGTATTGCAATATTACAAACAGGGGCATGTAGATTTTAAAGTAGTGGGTATGCTTGCAGTTGGTTTTTTACTGGGCAGTTATTTTGGCAGTAAGATTGCTTTAAGTTTATCGCAGGAAACAGTAAAAAAAATATTTGCAATTTTAATGATTGTTATTGCAGTAAAAATGTTGTTTTTTGATAAGGGGAAAAAAGAAGAAGCTAATTCACACACCAAAAATAATTTTATACAAACTACAACCAATGGAAATGATGGTTAACTAAAAATACCTTCTTATAATCCGCAACTTTTGTGTCCTTTCGCCGGTAGCCGCATTAATTATTCCAGCGTTATCTATTTTATCAATACGTACTTTACCCGATGCATGAATAATTTCGCTTGCGCTCAGCAAAATACCCACATGTATAATTTCCCCTTGGTCATTATCAAAAAAAGCCAAATCGCCACAACGGGCTTCCTGCAAAAAATTTACAAGCTCGCCTTGTGTTGCCTGATGCTGGGCATCCCTTAGTAATTGTACATTCAAAAATTTATACACAGCCTGTGTAAAGCCACTGCAATCAATTCCAAAAACAGAACGGCCGCCCCATAAATAAGCCGTATTTAAAAACTTTAAAGTAATTTCTTTAATTGTTAACGCATCCCGGTTTGTATTTGCAGGTTTACAAATTTTGCCTAAAAATTTTATTTCGTTTATTCGATCATTTATTAAGCTTCCTAATGGAATAATTATTTTACTCCCCTTGTATCCTATTTCGTTAACCCAATCAGCTGCTAAATTAATATCGCTGTTATTATATTGAATAGGATCAATCTCCTTCACCTGTGCCAACTGGCACCAGCCTGTATATCTATCATCTTTACAAATAATTTTTATCCATCCGGTTTTATCAGTATCATTTACTGTACAGTATTCGCCAAATAATAACTGGCTTATCATTTCGCTTTTATGGTTGGGTGCTAAGCGAATGGGCGCAACCGGAACACAACAAAATACATAATTCATAATTCTATTTTTATCAAATCTAAATTATGGAAATTATACTATGTTTACATCTTAAAAATATAAACTTACTGTAAAAGTTTTGAGCCAGGGCAAATACAACCATATTGATGACAACGAGTTGCTGCAAAAATTTTATGCTGGGCACGATAATGAATGGCTGGGCATTTTACTGCAACGCTACACTATGCTGCTGCTGGGCGTGTGCATGAAATATTTAAAAAATGAAGAAGAAGCTAAAGATGCAGTGCAACAGGTTTTTTTAAAAGTAATAAACGAACTGCACAAATACAAAGTAGATTATTTTAAAAGCTGGATTTACATGGTGGCAAAAAACCATTGCCTGATGAAGTTGAGGGATAAAGGAAAATATACAATAGAAATAAACGAGCAATTAATGGCTACGCCTGATGAAACTACAGATAAAAATAATTATATTGAAAAAGATAAAGCCCTTACCAATATGGCAGTAGCTTTAACACAGTTAAATAAAGAGCAGCAACTATGTGTAACTTTGTTTTATCTTGAAAAGAAAAGTTACCAGGAAATTACAGTGCAAACAAAATACTCGTTACTACAGGTAAAAAGCCATATACAAAACGGAAAACGAAATTTAAAACTGCTAATGGAAAGGGGGCA
>JAYSTT010000043.1:0-4454 GCA_043719495.1 Ferruginibacter sp.
TTATTTCATAAGTAGTCCGAAGGACTGCGTTGAAATATTAGATGGTATTATGCCGACAGAAAAACTATTGGACTATTTATAGTGTATAGTCGGTATAAAGTAGATTGTGGAAAGTGCAATAAGTAAGATGCCCCGTATTTATTAAGGGGCATCTTACTTATAACTAATAACTTAGTACTTTTCTTATTCTTCACTTAATGTAATAGGGTATTCATACATACCATCATAACCCGGATAAAATCCACTGATAGTAACATTTTTATTAATTCCTATTGCAGCTTTTAATTCATCCACAGTTTTTACCTCTTTATCATTAATCTTTAAAATAACAAAACCATCTTTCATACGGGTCTGATCATTTAAAGCACCCTCATTTATTTTTTTAACAATCACACCACCAGCAACACCATATTCTTTTGCTTTTTTAGTATCCAATGTTACTAAGTTGGCTCCCAGTAAATCTGTTGCTGCGTCAGCTTTTACAATATCAAAATTACCGGCTTTATTTTTAAGCGTAACAGTTACAGTATTTTCTTTTCCGTTGCGTAAAAAAGTAACCGGCACTTTATCACCGGGTTTATACCGGCTTATTTGGCCTTGCATTTCGGCACCATTATTTACTATGGTAGCATCAATTTTTTTAATGATATCCCCCTTGCGTATTCCAGCTGCATAAGCACCTCCATCTGTAGGTACTTCTTGTGCATAAATACCTTCAGCATTTAATGGTATGCCCTGTTTCTTCTTTTCTTCTTCAGGAAAATCACTGGCATTAACAAATTGAACCCCTAAAAATCCTCTTTGTACTGTGCCAAATTTTATTAAATCATCCACTACTTTTTTTGCAATATTTACAGGTATTGCGTAAGAATATCCAGCGTAAGAACCAGTTGGTGATGCTATGGCGGAATTGATGCCCACCAGCTTGCCATCAGTATTTATTAATGCGCCCCCACTATTGCCCTGGTTTACTGCTGCATCAGTTTGTAAAAAAGATTCCACACCAGTGCTGGTACTGCCATTTCTGTCCCTGTTTAATCCTAAGCTTCTTTCTTTGGCACTAATAATACCTGCAGTAACAGTAGTTTCTAAATTTAAAGGATAGCCAATTGCTAAAACCCATTGGCCAATTTTTAAATCATCACTATTGCCATATATTAAAAATGGTAATGCACTTGCTTCAATTTTTATAACAGCCAAATCATAAGAGGGATCGGTACCAATTACTTTTGCGGTGTAAGTTTTTTTATTACTTAAAGTAACTTTTAATTCATCAGCTTTATCCACCACATGGTTGTTGGTAATAATATACCCGTCTTCACTAATAATAACCCCAGATCCACTTGCTCTTTGTTCGGGAATAATACCACCCCGGCCTCCAAAAAACTGATTTAATAAATCATCATCAAACATATCACCAAACGGGTTGTTAGGTTTTGTACGGGGCAAACTATTACTTACCTTTTTGGTATTTGTTTTTGTAGTTATATGCACCACTGCAGGTATTGCGGCTGCTGACGGCACTGTAAAATCAACATTTCCTGTTGGGGGATTGTTGCCATCAAACAGGCCGGCATATTTGTAGTTAGAAGGTATCACCCCAGCTTGCTGACCGGCATAAGAATTATCTTTTTTAATAAATTTACTGTAGCCCCAAATTACTGAAAGGGCAGTAACAGCACTAATCATAACTGTTAAAAAGACATGTTTCAGTTTCATTTTCGTTTTTTTAATTTATTGTAAATAGTTTTTCTTGCTATACATCAACTCCCGTGCCTGACAATACAAAATAACGAAGTTCTGACAAATTGAGATTTACCAACTGACATCTTTAACAGTTAATTAGGAAGAGCTTCGTACATAACAAATTTTCAAAGTAAATGTTTTCACCACCCTTTTTTTCCTCCAATCCCTTCAGATTTTTGCAGAAAAAAATGGATGCAGTTATAACGTTAATAAAAACTGCATCGTATCCACTCCATCCGCATAATCAAATAAACCCGGTTGCTGGGCCTGCCCAAATGCAATATGCTCTATCCCAACAATGCATTGTATATCCGTATTTTCTTTTAATACATTTTTAACCTTTTCCACATCTTCATAAAAACTATAATTTAACTGGCTTATGGCAGAAAAAATTTCGTCACTCTCTATAAGTAAAGTGCTTTCGTTGGTCATGTAATAAATATTATTCATCAAAGCTATTGACAATTGGTAGTCGTAATTGTTTTTATATTTATGATGATCCGCAAAATATTTGTATTTATCAAAGGCCCTCAGCAAAGGCACAAAATCATAATCCTTAGGTACAAATATTTTGGTAACATTTCTGCAGCCCAGTCCAAAAAATAAGTGTACATCATCAGCCAATTTTTCCAATTCTTCAGGCGTTTCTTTCCCATTTAAAATTGCAGCTGCAGTACGGTTGCGGCGGATAATACTTGGATATTTGGCAAAATACTGTTCAAAATACCTTGCACTGTTATTGCTGCCCGTTGCAATATAGGCATCGCATCCTTTAAGCATTTCGGCAAAGCCAATATAGTTTTGAACACTAATATCCCAGCTGTATAGTTTTTGAACCAGATGTTTTAAAAGCACATCATCTTTACCGGATAGTTTTATGGTTTGGTTATGGCCACTTATAAATACACATAAAAAATCGTGAAAACCTACTATAGGTATATTGCCTGCCATAACCAGTCCAATGTTTTTTCCATTAATGTTGTCATCCAAATGGTAATGATTTGCCCATGCTTCCAGCTTTTCTTTTTCTAAAAATTTTGTACAAATATTTTTTAAAGCCAAATCAATAAAATCAGCAATGAACCAGCCATTGTAAGCAGATGCACTGTTTTTAACTTCCTGCCATTCGGGTTCATTATTTTCTATATATTTTTTTAATTTTTGTAATAATTCAATTCTATTTTGTAAATTCATATTGTTATTATTAAATTGCACCTGTAACCGAAAGGTAGCTTTTAAATAATCAAAATTACGATAGAAGATGGCAATAAAAATTACGGATGAATGTATTAACTGCGGTGCATGTGAGCCCGAGTGCCCAAACAATGCAATTTACGAAGGTGGAGTAGAGTGGGCCGTATCTGATGGAACTACGGTAAAAGGGATGTTTACATTATTAGACGGTAGCCAGGTAGATGCCGACCAAAGAAATGCCCCGGTAAGTACTGATATTTATTATATTACCCCTAATAAATGTACAGAGTGCCAGGGGTTTCACGAAGAGCCGCAATGTGCTGCTGTTTGCCCGGTTGATTGTTGTGTGCCTGATGATATGTATAAAGAAACTGTGGATGAGCTTTTGGCTAAGAAAGACAAAATGCATTTGGCATAAGTTGACGGTATAAATTATTTTCATAAGGCGTAATGGCCTACTACAGGCAGGTGATATTTCCTGCTACAATGGCGAGGGTATTTAAAAATACTTTCGCCTTTTTTATAAAAAATAACTATTTATTGTATGAATAGATTTATACTTTTTACCATTATTGTTTTCACTTTCACCTCCTGCAATTTTTTTACAAAAAAAAAGCCGGCAGCAGGCATTGAAGAAAAAATAAAAATGATGGATGCCGACCGGGCTTTTTCTAAAATGAGCCAGGAAAAAGGTATGAAGAAAGCCTTTTTAGAATACATAGACAGTAACGGTGTTTTGCTTAAACCAAATAAATTTCCAATTGTTGGTGCAGATGCTATTGACTATTTAATTCAGCAAAATGACAGTAACTACACCTTGCAATGGCAACCAAAAAGCGGCAATATTGCTCAATCCGGAGAGCTTGGTTATACTTATGGATTATTTGCTTTAAAGCCTGCTGGCAAAGACACTACCATTTATGGCACTTATGTAAGTATTTGGAAAAAGCAATCAGATGGGAGCTGGAAATTTGTATTGGATAGCGGAAATGAAGGTGTTGGAGAAGAAGAGTAAGCGGAAGTTTGGTAGTGGTAATTGGCCATTAACAAATATTTACTTTTTGCAAATTTTGTAAAGAAACTATAATATTCAGCAATGTAAATAGTAAATTATAAATAGTAAACTATATTTGTTTCTTGTTTAACAACCATTACAAAAAGAATGAAGAAAAAGATTGCACTGGTTACCGGCGGCTATTCAGGCGAAGCAGTTATCTCTTATAAAAGTGCTGTTTGCATCGAAAAAAACATTGATAGCAATAAATGGGAATGTTATAAAATTGATATTAACCCGGAAGGATGGTTTTATATGACTTCTGCTGACCCTAAAATTCCTGTTGATAAGAACGACTTTTCAATAACATTAAGCGGAACAAAAATTACATTTGATGCAGTACTCGTTGGCCTGCATGGCACTCCCGGAGAAGATGGAAAACTACAGGGCTATTTTGATTGCCTTAAAATTCCTTATACTTCCTGCGATGCTGCTACATCTGCCTTAACCTTTAATAAAA
>JAYSTT010000421.1:0-2914 GCA_043719495.1 Ferruginibacter sp.
TGCCAGCCGCTCATTGAATGATGCTAAACCACCACGTAATGGATGGGCCGGGCCGATAATAACTATCTTCATAGCCCTGCTTTTTCTTCAATTAAATAAGAATTTCTTTCAGTAGAATTTCTGGAAATCATTTCGCCAATGAAACCCGCTAAAAATAATTGTGTTCCAATAACCAAACTAATAATGCCCACGTAAAATATCGGGCGGTCTGTCATATTATATTTTGCAAATGCAAATTTGGCTATCCCCAAATAAATCCAGATGCATAAGCCCATAAAAAAAACAATACTGCCCCACAGTCCAAAAAAGTGCATGGGCCGTTTACCAAATTTGCCAACAAAAAATATGGTCATCAAATCTAAAAAACCGTTTACAAAACGGCTCCAGCCAAATTTGGTAACTCCATATTTTCTTGCCCGGTGCTCCACTACTTTTTCACCAATTTTTTTAAAGCCTGCCCATTTTGCCAGTACTGGAACATAGCGGTGCATTTCGCCATATACTTCAATACTTTTCACTACTTTTTTACTATAGGCTTTAAGGCCACAGTTAAAGTCGTGTAGTTTTATTTTACTCATGCTTCTTGCAGCAGCATTAAAAAGTTTACTTGGTATATTTTTAGAAAAAGTGTTATCGTATCTTTTCTTTTTCCAGCCGCTTACCAAATCAAATCCGCCCTCAATAACCATTTTCCTCAGTTCGGGAATTTCATCCGGGCTGTCCTGCATATCAGCATCCATGGTAATTATTACATCGCCTTGTGCCGCCTTAAAGCCTTCGTTTAATGCAGCACTTTTACCATAGTTACGCTGAAACTTTATACCTTTTAAATTATTATTTGCTTTGCGGAGATTTTCAATCACTTTCCACGAGCTGTCGGTGCTGCCATCATCAATCAGTATTACTTCGTACGAATAATTATTGGCAAGCATTACTTTTTCAATCCAGGCACAAAGTTCCGGTAAAGATTCCTCTTCGTTAAGCAGCGGTATTACAATTGATAAATCCATCCCCGATCCCCCAAAGGGGTATTTATTTTGTTATTAAATTTTTGATACAATCATTAGTAATTTTACTTTATAATGTTGCATAATTTTCTGTTATTCAATTTTTATTTGCCGAGCTTAAAAAACCGGCGGCAACTAAACTTACTAACGATCCAATAAACAAGTATCCCAAAATGGCACCCATTATATAACCCGGTAAGAAGAATTTTTTTGCTGTTGCAATTCTGTTTTCAATATCAACTGTTGTTAAATCTTTAGATTTTAAAAATTCTGCTTTCATCTGGGTTGCCATTTGCTCTTTTAATTCGGGGTGCAGCAAAATGAAAATCAGCGTAAATAAAATCATCAGTAAAGTAACAACAATAAAACATTTAAATCCCTCGGCAAAATATTGTTTAAATGTTGCTGAATTACCTGTTTGTTTTTTAAGAGAAAAAATAGCCCAAAGTATTCCGGCAACATAGGTGCTGTAAGTAATGTATTGTAACCCGTTTTCAAAATTCCTTTTTGCAGCAAAAATGCAAATTGAAATAATAATCATTACTCCGCCCGTAATCAAACCTTTATTTCTTGCCGAAATATCTTTCATATTTAATTCAATTCAACTTTACCCTTGTTAACAATCCCAATTACTTTTCCTTTTAATTTTTTACCAATAAAGGGGGAATTTTTGGATTTAGATCTAATTAAACTTTCATCAAAAATATATTCTTCATCAGGGTTAAATAAAGTCAGGCAGGCAGTTACACCTTCTTTTATTTCAGGAATAGTCATACCAAAAACTTTGCGTGGGTTAGCACTTAAAAGCATGATTAAACGCTCCAATCCAATTCCCGATTCTAATAAAACGCCAAACAAACTCTCTAATCCAATCATACCTTCCTTTGCATATTCAAACTCACAGGTTTTACTATCCCAGTTTTGCGGAAAATGATGTGATGCAATGCAATCTACAGTTCCATCTTCAACGGCTTTTAATAAAGCTTGCCTGTCTTCTTCTGTTCTTAAAGGAGGAGTTACTTTTAAATTAGTATCATAATCCTGTAAATCCATATCAGTAAAAAAAAGATGGAATGGTGTTACAGAGCAGCTTATATTTATCCCGCCATCTTTTGCTCTTTTGATGTATTCTAAACTTTTTGATGAAGATACCCCGGTAAAATGCAATTTGCTGTCTGTATATTTTGCCAGTTTAATATCTCTTGCAATTAATATTTCCTCGGCAATAGCTGGTTTACCGGGCAAACCTAACTGAGTTGAAATAATTCCTTCGTTTATCAAACCATTTGAGCCAATACTTTTGTCCTCGGGTATTTGTATTATGATACCATTAAAGCTTTTTACATATTGCAAAGCCTTAAGCAATAATCCGGCAGATTGTATAGAATTTGTTCCATCTCCAAAAGCAATGGCACCACTTTGATACATGTCATACATTTCAGCAAGTTCCTTACCCTCGGTATTTTTTGTTACCGCACCAATTGGGTAAATATTTACCGCAAATGGTTTTGATTTCTGAATAATGTATTCCACCTGTGAATTACTATGTACCACCGGGTTTGTATTTGGCAAAATCAATACATCAGTAAAACCACCTGCAGCCGCAGCTTTAGCTCCTGTTTCTAAAGTTTCTTTATATTCATAACCGGGGTCGGCAAAGTTGGAAAAGATATCCATCCAGCCTATGCTAACGCATAAACCTGTATGTTCTATTATCTGTTCTGCTTTTTCAATAATAGTATCGCCAATTTGAGCAATAAGACCGTTAATTATTAAAATATCTTTAGTTAGTCCGTTAAAAGGAGAGTGGGGAGAAATAATCCTTGCTTGCTTAATTAAAACCTTCATGTATAAAAAGTTGCGCTAAGATAAGATAAGTTGAAGTTTTTAAAGTTGAAATTTTCGAT
>JAYSTT010000422.1:0-7041 GCA_043719495.1 Ferruginibacter sp.
TGCCTGAAAATGTTTTTATTACAGGTGCTTTTAAAAGACAGGCTGAGATTATAGATGAACTGGAATTTGTGGTAAATAGTACTACAGAACTGGTAAAACCAAAATTTGTAAGTGCCAACCCACCTGAATTATTGGAAGAAACACCCGATAATTTGCTGTATAAATTACTAAACGGCCTTCGCCTGAGGTTATATACCGGTAGCGAAAACTTTCAAAAACGCCTATTTACTACAAGCGGCAGCATTGAGTTTATTACTGCTTTTGAGCAACAATTCCCCAATATTAATTATTCCAAAGGCGATGTAGCTGTATTTGAACAGGCGAAAATCAGTTATTTACCTCCCTGCTTAAGAGAAACTGCTGAAATAATTGACAAAGCAAAAATAATAACCATCCCAAATCTTATACAACCCGGCGATATAAAGGGCATTATACACAGCCACAGTAACTGGAGCGATGGCAGCAACACTGTTGAAGAAATGGCCAAAGCCGCAAAAGAAAAAGGGTTTGAATATTTAGTTATAAGCGACCATAGTAAAAGTGCATTTTATGCTCAGGGATTAAGCGAAGAAAAAATTGCTGCACAACAGCAATATGTTGATGAATTAAATAATAAACTCGCCGACTTTAAAATTTTTAAAAGTATTGAATGTGATATTTTAAATGATGGCAGCCTGGATTACAGCAAAAGCATACTCTCTACTTTTGATTTAGTAATTGTATCTGTACACAGTAATTTAAAAATGAATGAAGAAAAAGCGATGCTGCGTTTGCTGAATGCAATAGAAAACCCATACACAACAATATTGGGGCACCTGACCGGTCGGCTGCTCCTTAGCAGAAAAGGTTATCCTGTTGACCATAAAAAAATTATTGATGCCTGCGTTGCAAACCATGTAACCATTGAATTAAATGCACACCCCAGCCGCCTTGATATTGACTGGCGGCATATTGAATATGCCCTGCACAAAAATGTACTCATCTCCATTGATCCCGATGCACATTCCATTGAAGGCTTTGATGATATAAAGTATGGTGTGCTTGCGGCACAAAAAGCAATGATTACCAGGGAACAAAATTTAAGCAGCTTTGGATTGAAGGAGTTTGAAGCGTATTTAAGCAAAACCGCAAAAGCTAAGCGGAAATAAATATCTTTAACTGCACAATTTACAAATACCATCATGGCAAAAATTTTAACTGCGGCTGTAATAATGCTGTTGCTTGCAGGTAATATTTATTTTTATTTAAAAAGCAAAGAGAAAGCACCTGTACCAAAAGTTATGGGGGTTGCCACACCAACCACTGCTGCACCTGTGGCAATAACCAACACATTTAAATACCTGGCACCTGCATTTGAAATGACTACGGAGATGATGAAAGTAAAAAACAACCGCATGGTTTTAAAAAGTTACGCTGCTAAAAACAAATGCAATCAGGATTATGCTTTTATTATAGATATGCGGATACCGAGTTATAAAAAAAGGTTTTTTGTTTACAATTTAAAAAAAGATTCGCTTATTAATTCGGGTTTTGTAGCGCATGGCACAGGCTCCGAAACTTTTAAAGGCGAATTGGTTTTTTCCAATACGCCCGATAGCCGCTGCACTTCGCTAGGTAAATATAAAATTGGGGCATCGTATAAAGGTATGTACGGTTTTTCTTATCGTTTACTTGGCTTAGATAGTACCAACAATAAAGCAATGCAACGTGCCATAGTTTTACATGGCCATAGTTGTGTACCAGACAAAGAAACCGATGAATATCCTATTTGTTTTAGCTATGGTTGCCCAATGGTATCGGTAAATTTTTTGCAGCAACTGAAAGGGTATATAAGTAAGCAAGGAAAAAGTCCAATTTTGATGTCGATTATTTATTAAAATATTAATTTTATACAACTGCATACTTAATACATTATAATTGAAGCCAAGCATGAAATTCCGTGATGCATTACAAAATGATTTAGCAGAAATTGTTTCAATCTATAATTCAACTGTTTCAGGCCGCATGGTAACTGCCGATACAGAACCTGTTACTGTTGAGAGCAGGCAAAAATGGTTTGATGAACATACTGCTGATAAACATCCGCTTTGGATTGTAGAAGATGAAAATGCAAACACAATTGGCTGGGTAAGTTTTCAATCGTTTTATGGCCGGCCGGCTTATGATGGTACAGCAGAGATAAGTATTTATCTTGATGAAAAGCAAAGAGGAAAGGGGTATGGTAATATTATACTGCAATACTGTATGGATAATGCGCCTGCACTTGGGATAATAAATTTATTAGGTTATATTTTTGCCCATAACACAGCCAGCATAAACCTATTTTTAAAAATGGGTTTTGAAGAATGGGCAGATTTAAAAAACATTGCTGTACTAGATGGCATAGAAAGAAGTGTAAAAATATTGGGGAAACGTTTGTAACTTTATGCCTTAATAAGATTCACTTGCTTACTAAAAACTCATACGCACATTTCTACAGGCACTCTGCCTATATTTCCATTATGATGAATGGGACTGCAGTAAAACCGCTTTTATAAAAGATGATAGAAGTTATTGCTGTTGAACGGAGCGTCGCCAATGTCGCTGCCCAAAGTTAATCAGCCCGTTACAAAAAAATCTTGATGCTGTAGCTTCAAGATACAAAACATATTATTATGCAAATAGCAATTTTAGGTGCCGGTATGGTAGGCCGTGCCATGGCAATTGATTTAGCCAACAATTATTCCGTTACTTCCTTTGATGTTAGCGAACAATCGCTGCAATTATTAAATAAAAAAAACGGTGCAGTAAAAACTGTACAAACAGATTTAAGTGATTACGGCCAATACAAAACTCTATTACATGATTTTGATTTTATAATAAGTGCCGTACCGGGCTTTATGGGATATAAAACTTTAGAAGCGATCATTTACGCACAAAAAAATGTAGTAGACATTTCTTTTTTCCCCGAAGATGCGTTACAACTGGATGCGTTGGCAAAACAAAATAATATAACTGCCATTGTAGATTGCGGGGTAGCGCCCGGCATGAGCAATTTAATTTTAGGCTACTATAACAACAGAATGAAGATTGACAGTTTTGAATGTATGGTAGGAGGTTTACCAAAAAAAAGAATAAAGCCTTTTGAATATAAGGCACCCTTCTCTCCCATTGATGTGCTGGAAGAATATACCAGGCCGGCCCGTTATGTGGAAAATGGGAATATTGTTACCAAGCCTGCATTAAGCGATGCTGAGTTAATTGACTTTGACAAAGTGGGCACACTGGAATCTTTTAATACCGATGGTTTACGAAGTATTTTATTTACAATGAGCCACATTCCTAATATGAAGGAAAAAACTTTACGTTACCCGGGACATATTGATTTAATGCAGGGATTAATTAAAGCAGGGTTTTTAAATACTGCAAAGGTGAATGTAAAAGGGCAAGAGATTTCGCCACTAGAGTTTACTTCTGCTTTATTGTTTGATCAATGGAAGCTGGGGGCAACAGAAGAGGAATTTACAATAATGACTATTGAAATAAAAGGTGAATGCAAAACTATCTATTACGAATTGTTTGATGAGTATGATGCCTTAACCCAAACCAGTAGTATGGGACGTACCACGGGTTATACTGCCACTGCGGCATTAAACATGCTGATCAATAATTTGTTTACTGCAAAAGGTGTTTTTCCGCCAGAACTGGTTGGAGGAGATGAAAGCTGTTTTAATTTTATACTGAATTATTTAAAAGAAAGGAATGTAGCCTATTTGAAAAAGGAATATTGATAACATCTCTTTTACAATTTTTTACAACTAAAAATCCAATACATCTGTTACAGTTTGTTACTTTTGCGGATATTTATTTTTTTATAATGAAATTTTATTTAGCACTTGCAACAATTATTTTTTTAGCAGCCTGTATTGGTGGTGATAAAACCCCCGAAATTGATCCAGCACTTATACCTAAAGAAACACCACAAATTGCATACAGTATTGTTAATGTGTATCCCCACGATACCAGTGCTTACACACAAGGGTTGCAATTATACAATGGTAAATTATATGAAAGTACCGGCGATTATGAAGCATCCTCTTTACGTATTACAGATTTAAAAACCGGCAAAGTAGAAAAGAAACACATGATGGGCAGCGATAAAATATTTGGTGAAGGTATTAATATCTTTAAAGGAAAAATTTACCAGCTAACCTGGAAAAATAATATTGTATACGTGTATGAGTTGAATAATATTGACAAGCCAGTTAAAACTTTTAGCTGGCTCTACGAAGGTTGGGGTATTACCAATAACGGGGTAGATTTAATTATAAGTGACGGAACCGCAAATATTTATTTTGTAGATGCAGAAACTTTTAAAGTTAAAAAAAGAATTACTGTTAGTGATGATTCCAGACCAATTGATTCAATAAACGAACTGGAGTATATTGATGGATTTATTTATGCTAATGTGTATGGAGAAGACTTTATAATTAAAATTGACCCGTCCAACGGTAAAATTGCCGGCAAAATGGATTTGCCGGGATTAAAAGAAAAATATTTTGCTAAAGAAATTACTGACCGCACTGATGTATTGAATGGTATTGCTTATGACAGTGTAACAAAAAAAATATTTATTACCGGCAAACGATGGGCAAAGTTGTTTGAAATTACTTTGAACTAATTTCTACTGATAACATAAATCACTGAACTGCATTTTGTTTTATCTCCCATAGCTTTCAGGTTAGAGATAAAACCATTCCAAAATGCTTTAATGATATTGCCTTTGCCATTTTTATATTTTTCACTGAGCATACTCACATAAAAACTATCATACCACATTGGTTTTAAAGTGGTGAGTTTTAAGTTGTAAGTGTTAAGTAAATGTTGCATTGAAACCGGGGAGAAGTGATATAGATGCCTGGGCACATCATAAGCTGCCCAGTTTTCCAGGTAAATTGCTGCATCTTTGGATGTATAGTTAGGTACGGCAATAAATATTTTTCCCTGTGGAGTAAGTAATTTTTCCAACTGTTTTATATAAGCATGTAATTCATGTACATGCTCCAGCACATGCCACATGGTTATAGCATGATAGCTGGCAGGTTTTAATTTAAATATTTTTTCTGGTGATTGCGGATTGATATTATAAAGTTCGCCTGCTTTTTTTCTTGCAATATCATCCGGTTCTAATCCGGTAATAACCCAGCCTACGGTTTTCATTGTATTTAAAAATGCTCCGGTGCCACAGCCAATATCCAGCAACTCTCCTTTCATCATGCCCACCTGATCAATAATTAATGCCTTCTTTTTTTCCAGTGTTCGCTTTCTTACTAAATGATACAGCGCATTGATAAACCCCTTTTTAGTATCGCTGTGAGAAATATAATTATCAGACTGATAGTATAGGCCAATAGCGTTTTGTTCAGGCACATCTTGTGTAAATCTGGCTGTGCAGTTACCACAATGCCATACAGCAAATTCTTTTTGAGAAACAGTATGATCTTTTACAATTAATGCAAAAGCAATATTTTCGGAAGAACAAATAGGGCAATTAGTATAATGAATCATGTATTAAAAAAAAATTTACTCAGGAATATGCTCTGGAGTAACTGTGGGTTTATTTCTTGTATCATTAAAAAAGAGTAAGAGACCGATAACACCCGCAGTAACACAAACATCTGCAATATTAAAAATGCCGGTACGTATATTGCCAATACCAAGGTTTAAAAAATCAGTAACATGCCGGTCGAATAAAAGACGGTCGATAATATTACCAATACCCCCGGAGAAAACCAGGGCAATGGAAAATATTTTCATGGCACCCATTTGCTGCAGGTTTTTTAATGTGTAAATCACCAGCCCTGATAAAATTACCAAAGGCAAAATACTCAGTAACCAAAAGTTGGCAGTCTTGGGTAAATCGTCTCCAAGGCTTAAAGCTGCACCGGTGTTTTCAACATACTGCAATCTTACAGTATTATTTAAATAGGTAATAGTGGGTTTATCTTTTAAATGCTCCTTGGCTAAGTCTTTTGTAATCCTGTCGCAGCCAATAAAAGCAAGACAGCAGGTAAAGAATAAAATTATTTTAGTTACTTTTTTCATTTATTTAATTGAGCCGGCATTTCCAAAAAATGATGAAGAATTTATACTATTCATATAAAATAAGATGCCCAGTAAAGCAATTGCACCCAGCACTACTGCCCATAACCACCATTGGTTCTTTTTTACAGGCGTATCATCAGTATAATACTCCGTCATTAAAGTATTAGTGGTTTCTTTATCTCCCACCAAAATATTATGTTCTGCCTGAGGATGTATTACTCTTTCTGCTTTTACCGATTGCAAAAAATAAGCAGGCAAAGTATTGGGCTTAAAATTAATATTACCGGAAGTATCAGAATAAAAATTTCCAATGCCATCTAAAGTTGCGGGAGAATTAGAAATTATTGCAGCTTTTAGGCTGTTACAAAGTTGCCCCAGCTTATCAATAGTTTGTAAAACTGTGTTATTGGTTTTTGCAGCAATATATTCTAATAAATTGCTGGCATCATTTTCTTTGGTATCAAAAACAATTACTGATGCAGGTGCTTTAATGGCAGTATTTAAAAAATCCAATTCTGCCCTGCCTGTGGCAAAAGACAGCGTTCCTAAACCTGGCAAAGGACAGGTTTTATTTTGAAAAAGGTATGAAGCAATTAGATGATGCATTGAATTTAAGGCGTTGAGCAAAGGTATGTGGTAAAACTGTGCGACGCAACGATGTTACATAGAATTATTAAAGCTGGTAGCAAAAAAATATTACATTTTAAACTTAAAACTATTGCAATTTTTTAAGCTTTGTGTTCTTCGCTGTATTTAAGTTCCCCTTCCGAATGCGTATGGGTGCTTAAAACGTAATCCTTACTCCCCCCAGTACATTCAAGCCATACACTTCATAATTATGCCAGCGCTGATATTTATTATTTAAAACATTATTTACATCAAGCCATGCACTAAAAGTTTTGTTCACTTTAAACTCCATACCGGCGCTTAAATCGGTACCGCCGTTAAATGTTTTTG
>JAYSTT010000423.1:0-2904 GCA_043719495.1 Ferruginibacter sp.
AGTGCTGTTGTTGCAATATTCATCCTGCTTACCGACAGTAAATTTTTTACAGCAACCGCTAACCTGGCCTATGCTTTTGGTGTTTTATTAATTTTGGCAACCTTTGTTGTGGGTAAAGAAGTAGGAGGTTCTAAAAGCTGGATACCACTTGGGTTTATGAATATTCAACCGGTAGAAGTATGTAAAATATTCACTTCACTGGCACTGGCAAAATATTTATCGTTGCCCGAAACCAATTTTTTTAAAACACATACACAATTAATTGCAGCTGCAATTGCTTTTAGTCCGGCTATATTATCAGTTTTACAAAGTGAGCCAGGTGCAGCCATTGTTTATTTTTCGTTTGCCATTGCTTTTTACAGAGAAGGATTACCAACCCTGTATCTTATCATAATGTTCTCTTTAACTATTTTAATAATTGCAAGTATTGTAATGGAGCCTAATAGTTTGTTTATCACACTTACTATACTTGCCGCTTTGTTTATTTACATATACAGGCGAAAAATAAAACGGGATAAAGGGATATTGATTTTAGTGGCAGGCATTTGGCTTTTAAGTGTAGGGGTACAGCGGTTTGTGGTACCGGCCTTATTTGAAAAAGTAATTAAACCACATCAGATAGTACGCATATTTTCTACATTTGGCATTGATGATTATAAGTTTAAAAGTGAAGAGCGAACTGCCGAAATTCAAAAAGAGTTTGCCAAATTAGGTACTACAAAAAAGAAAGCCGGCGAAAAGGTAGAGAGTTATAATGTTAAACAAAGTAAAATAGCTATAGGCAGCGGTGGTTTTTTGGGCAAAGGTTTTTTACAGGGTACACAAACAAGGGGCGAATTTGTACCGGCACAAAATACCGATTTTATTTTTTCTTCGGTGGGAGAAAATTTTGGTTTTTGGGGATGCACTATTTTAATGCTGCTGTACTTTGGTTTAATGCTGCGGTTGGTTTATTTAGCGGAGAGGCAACGCAGCACTTTCAGCAGAGTGTATATGTATTGCGTTGTAGGTATACTGTTTTTTCATGTGGCATTAAATGTTTGCATGACATTGGGGTTGGCCCCATCACCTGGCATCACACTACCTTTACTAAGCTATGGCGGATCATCTTTAATAACTTTTACTATTTTATTATTCATATCAATAAAATTAGATGCCGACAGGCATATGATTTTAAGATAAAAAGCCCCAAATCCCTAAAGGGGCTTTACAGGATAATAATTTAAAAAGCTTTTCAGTTACTTTTGCAACTAATCTTATTTATCACATTACTCTATAAATTTTTAGGGTGTAAATTTCCCCTTTAGGGGGGTTAGGGGGCAATATGAAAATAATTCCACTAAGTGAAGGTGCATTTACTATCGACAATACCAAACAGTTTGTTCCTTTTAATAAAGAAAATGATGATCTGCAGCAAAGGCCCATTGGCAGTTTGCTGGTAGAGGTACAACCATTTGCAATAGTTACTTCAAAAGATATTTTATTAATTGATACCGGGCTTGGTTTTACCAACAAAGATGGCAGCTTACAAATACATCAAAATTTGTTGGACAATGGTATTAACCCAATGGATGTTACCAAAGTTTTATTAAGCCATTTACATAAAGATCATAGTGGGGGAGTAAGTAAAGAAGATAAAATACTGCAGCAGAAATTTATCAGCTTTCCCAATGCAATGTACTATGTAAACAAAGAAGAGTTTGATTTTGCAATGGCTAAGGGCAAACCATCCTATACTCCACCTGAGTTTGAAATTTTGGCAACACACGATAAAGTAATTTTTACAAAAGGCAATGGCTATATAGATGATTATATTAAGTATGAAGTAACTGGCGCACACTCCCCTTTTCACCAGGTTTTTTGGATTGAAGAAGATGGACAAAAAATATTTTTTGGTGCCGATGTTGCACCACAACTGCAGCAAATGAAAAGCAGGTTTATTGCCAAATATGATTATGATGGAAAGAAATGTATGGAGTTGCGTCAACAATGGTGGCAACAGGGCCAGCAGGAAAAATGGACTTTTTTATTTTATCATGATATTAAAACGCCGGTGGTTGAGTTTTGAAAAAAAGAATTATGCAGAGGTGTATATGTGGCAATGATTATTTTTTAAAGCATTTTACATTTAAGAGAAATGAATATTTTTAAATGAATTTCAATTATGTTAATCTGGCAGAAAATTAAAAATTATTCACTTATTCCGTTATTTATTTTTACATTAATTTTATGTTTTTGTTCTTGCGATACCAATTCTAATAAGGAGGAGAAAAAAGGTAAAGAAGAAAAAAGAAGAATTGACTCAACTCTAAAAACCAGAAAAGAAAAAGGATTAGAATCTTTAAATAGAAATATCGGAGAAAAATTTACTATCGATAACTATATTGATACAAGCGGCACACTTATTAAACTAGACTTCACAAAATCTGATATTAATATAGTTGACATTTGGTTTAATGATTGCCCTCCATGTAATGCTGAAATGAGTCAGTTCAAGAATTTGATAGGGGGAAAAGAGAAAAGAATTAACATTATTAGTATCTCTGTAAGCAGCTTTAAAGATTGGAAGAATCTATTTACTAATGAAAGTGCCAGATATAATTTTCTCAAAACTAAGCTATCTAACTGGCAACATTTAAATTTAAAATCAAACGATAACCCCAAACTGCATAATAAAATTTCTGAAGACAGGTTTAATGAATTAAAAGATAAGTTAAGTGTATCTTTTTTCCCTTCTTACTTTATAATTAATAGAGAGGGTATAATTGAAGCCAGGCCAATAAGTGCTGTGGAATACATGAAAAATTATTTAGTCGCCCCTTAAAAACTACTACAATGCACATTTGTACTGCATTTGAGGATAAAAATAGTTGATATTATTTGCAGGAAAATAGAACTTTGATT